>JAICXS010000466.1 GCA_025934615.1 Nitrospiraceae bacterium | reverse complement strand
TCCATGCGCGGTGGTGTCTGATGCGCCGACGAGGTGCGGCCGATCTCTTTGATCAACCCTTGAACCAACATGGTGTCTCCTTTAAATCGCGATATGGCTCTCCTGACGGCACCTAGACCGCATAGCGTTCCGCGTCGGCATGTTTAAACTCCAGCCCCATGCCGGGCCGGGACAGATCGGGATAGAGGACGCCGTTGTGCGGGGTCAACGCTCCATCGAACAGCATCTGTTCGATCCGGACGTGATCGTGAAAATATTCCAGATGGCGCAACGGCCGAATAGCACAGCATGGATGTACGTGCAGCGATGGTGCACAGTGACCGGACAGCGGCAAGCTACGAGATTCGCACAGCGCGGCGACACTGAAAAATCCCGTCACGCCGCACCGCGAGATATCGGCCTGCAGGACATCCACGGCACCCGCCTCCAGCATCCGGCGAAAATAAAAGAGATCGTACCCGTACTCCCCCGCCGTGATATCCATCCCGGCCGGCGCGCGGTCTCGGAGCCATCGCAGGCCCTCCAAATCATCGGATGAGACCGGCTCCTCGAACCAGCACACGCCCAGTTCCGAATACGCCTCCGCGAACGCCAACGCTTGCGTGCGGCTATACGCGCCGTTCGCATCGACGAATAATTGGATGTCCGGACCGATTGTCTCTCGCACCGCCTTGACTCGCCCGAGATCCTGATCCGGATGCGTCCCGATCTTCATCTTGACGCGTGGAATGCCGTGCTCGGCCCAGCCGCCGAGTTGGCGCTCGAGTTGTTCGATGGAGTACGACGTAAAGCCGCCGCTACCGTAGACCGGCACGCCTTTCTGGACGGCGCCCAGCAAAGTCACGAGCGGAAGATCCAGCAGGCGCGCTTTCAAATCCCACAGCGCCCCATCGACCGCCGCCATGGCCGTCGACACAATGCCGGGACGGCCAAGATTGCGGATGCTGCGATACATCGCCGCCCAGCATTCCGGCACATTCATCGCATCGAGGCCTTGCACCTGCTTGGCCAATTTGTCGTGAATCAGCCGTGCCGTCCCGGTGTCGGCATAGGTATAGCCCAGTCCGCAGTGGCCTCCTGCTTTCGCTTCGACCAACACTAGCGTGGTCTTGTCCCATTCAAGCGTTCCGTCGGACTCCGGATAATCTGTCGGGATAATATAGGCGGACACGTCGAGCCGATCGATGGCAACCCCAACTCCTTTTGTCGCAACCGACATGGTCATCCTCTCTTTCGTTCAATACTCAGCCATCATAGTGTCTTGTCCCCCTCATCGATCACTATCGGCGACGGATGATTGCTTGCGTAGGATGAAATCCAGTGCATCAACGCACACTGCGCACTCTGACGAAGGCCTTCCATTCGTCCGATTGCACCGCGCCATACCACGTATTAGGGTCCTCACAAGAGGAGGCCGGCATGAAGGACGATTCGCATTCCTCGTTTTCGATCTCGCGCAGAACATTTTTGACCCTTTCGGTCGCCTTCACGTGGCCATTCTACGATGCCTCTGCAACCCACCGTCCGCTGCTTATTGCGATGTCTGAGGAGCAGAAGAACCGCAAAGAACATTTCCTGGCGCAGAAAAGGCCGACGACCGCAAGCAGCATCGCGGACGCGATCGTGCTGAAAGACGACAATGTGTTTTTCGTCGCCCAGCCGGACGGCAATGTGCCGGTGGAAGGCGGCCACGGGTATGGGCTGTATTACCACGATTGCCGCTTTCTCAATGGGTACGAATTTCGTCTATCCGGCTCGCTGGCGCCTGCGCTCGGCGCATCGGCCACCCCCGGTTTTATGGGACAGTTCGAGCTGACGAATCCGGATGTGCAGACCTCCGATGGTCAGAGCGTAAAAAAGGAGTCCATCGGCATCCGCTGGCAACGCATTATCGACAGTCGCCATCTCGCGCTCCACGATAGTGTCACCTTCGAACACTATGGGCGGCAGACAGCCGACTTTCCGGTCTCGTTCACCTTCCGCTCCGCGTTTGAAGATCTCTACACCGTAAAGGGCACCTTACAAGAGCCGCTCGGCGTACAGCGTGAGCATCGGTGGATCGACGGCATGCTGCATTACTTCTATGAGGGCAAAGACGGCATCTATCGAAGCCTCACCGTTCATTTTTCACCGCCGGTGGAGCAGACCGACGGCGAGACGGCGCGCTTTCGCGTGACGCTCGGTCCGGATGAAAAAAAACAATGGCTCATCTCGCTGGTCATTCGTGAATCGCGGGACGCGCGTGAGGTGCAACCCCAACCGCTGAAGGAGCCGGATCTCAAGCAGCTTGAAACGGAGCTTCATCAGGAGGCCCAAGCCTGGATGCAGTCGGTCACTGAGATCACCAGCGATAGTTTCGTGCTCCAACAAATTATGATCCGTTCCTTGCGCGATCTGCGGGTGCTGCGCAGCACGCTTAAGGAGGAGACGTTCTTTGCCGGCGGCGTGCCGTGGTTCGTCACCATTTTCGGGAGAGATAGTTTAATTACGGCATTCCAGATGCTGGCGTTCGATCCGGACATCAGCGCTCAGACGTTGCGACTGATGGCAAAATACCAAGGCAACAAAGTAGACGAAT
>JAICXS010000291.1 GCA_025934615.1 Nitrospiraceae bacterium | reverse complement strand
TCCGGTTGAAGCGGCGCGACAACTACAAACATTGCAGCCCGATGTGCCGATGCTGGACGATTATATCCGCCTATGGAGAGGGGACGCGCTGCTGAAGCTTGGTGAGGCCTCTCAAGCCGCCATCTTATTTGAATCCATCGTCGAAGATTCCGATAGCATCCTCCTAGCACGCGCCTCGTTTCGGGCTGGGGAGGCCTGGTATCGAGCCGGACAGTGTGGAAGAGCCATCGATCAATTGCTCCGTGCGATCGCCTTAGCACCTCAAGATCCATCCGCCCCCATCGGTCAATTTATGCTGGCGGATTGCGAGGCCCGAGAGAATCGGATAGCCGACAGCCAGGCGGCTTTTCGGCATCTCTGGGTTCGCTATCCAAATTCGCCGGAAGCGCAAGAGGCGCAGATGCGGCTTTCGTCCATGACGAAAAATGAGCCCTGGCGGCCGACGCCGGATGATCTCTACAGCCGCGCTACCGCATTATCGGCACTGGCCCTGCATGCGGAGGCGGCCGAGGAACTACAGAAATTTTTATCCTTGGCGCTACAGCATCCAAAGCGGGACGAAGCGAAGTTCAAGTTGGCCACTTCCTTGGTCCGTTTAAAACGGTATGACCAAGCGCGAGACGTGTACCGTAGCCTTGCAAACGGACACTCTACACAAGCCGGCGAGTCGGTTGTCTGGCTTGCGAGGGTGTATCTCCGACAGGATGCCGGCGAGCGTCTGTTGGGATTACTCTCATCTCTACCGGCCAATGTACTCTTGTCGGGCGACCAGAAGGCCATGGTCTATATGTTGTCGGGGATTTGGCTGGACGACCAAGGGCAATCCGACAAGGCCGTCCTGAAATATCGACAGGCCGCGCAATCTGCAGACAGCAATGGGCAGCGGTTAGAGGCGCTATGGCGCATTGGATGGGCATACTATCGCACTGGCCAGTACGAGACGGCAATCGAGTCCTTCCAGAAAATCGTGGGAGGTGCAGAAGATCCGCAATGGACCCCACAAGCCTTGTATTGGATTGGTCGAACGCGAGAACGACTACACGATGCGCAGGCTACCGAGTCCTACGCACATCTGTGCCGCCGCTATCTCTTCAGCTACTATTGCCAATTGGCGCAGCCCAAGCTCAAGAGTCCGATTCCGGCGTCGATCGTGGCAGATGTGTCGCCGGCTGTGGAGTTCACCACCGAGACGATCAACGATCTCAAAAAAGATCGCCATTATCTCAAGGCGCTCGAGCTGAAACTGTTGGGCTTCGATCAAGACGCGGCAAAGGAACTGGCTTCCTTACCGGAACGCTATGGGAAAGACCGCGCCGTTATTATGGAGTTGTGCGGACTGCTGAGTGAAGTCGGCGAGCATCATCAGGCGCTCCGGCTCACCCGGCTGTATTTTCGTGAGCCGATCGAACGCGGTAATGGCGGTGGAGTGTCGGAGAAGCTTTGGTCCGTGGCTTATCCGACAGCGTACCTGCCTGTGATACGGACGTACGCTGGGTCTGTCGATCCTTTCCTTGCCGCGGCCATTATCCGTGAAGAGAGCCAGTATGATATACGAGCGTTGTCGCGGGTGGGAGCCGTCGGGCTCATGCAGGTTATGCCGGCGACTGCGCAAGTCATGGCCAAAAAGAACGGAAGCGGGACGGTCGGCCGTGAAGACCTCTTCGATCATGAAACAAACATCCGATTCGGCGTCGCCTATTTGGGCCAGCTCCTCGAACAATTCTCCGGCAATGTCACGCAAGTGGTGGCATCTTATAATGCTGGTCCACAAGCCGTCTCGGCGTGGATGACGAAATATGCCGGAAAAGACCCGGATGAATTTGTCGAGATGATCCCTTATTTAGAGACGCGCCAATATGTCAAACGGGTCCTTCGTAGTTATCGCGAATACCTTCGTCTTGCCGGCGCAGCGTGTGTGACCTCTTCCCTTGACAAGGTGTGCTGAAGATTTTATAGTCCGCTTGATTTTTCGATAGGTTCGAGTCTTTACGGTAGACGGAGCATCATGGCACTAGAGAAGTTGGAAGCGCTGGAATCTCGGGTACGCGCGCTGGTCGAGGTGATTCAAGATTTGAAGCGGACGAATGTCGCTCTGCAGGACGAGGTACGCGCGATGCGGGAACGGGTTATGAAGCAGGAAGAATTAGGCAGACGATGGGAAGAGGAGCGGGGTGACGTGAAAGCGCGGATTGAAAAGGTCTTGAACGAATTGGACTTCCTCGATTGCATGGAAGAATCCAAGGAGGTGGCGCTTGATTAAAACAATCGATGTGGAGATCTGCGGCCAACGATATGCGGTCCAGGGTGAGGCCGGCGAAGACTATGTCAAACGGCTAGCCGGCTACGTGGATGAACAGATGCGGGAGCTTTCCAAGAGCATGAAGACAGCGACCATGTCAAAACTTGCGGTTCTTGCGGCCATCAATATCACTCATCAACTGTTCCAGGCTGAGCGGATGCGAGAAGAAGGCGATGCCGACATTAACCGGCGTGCAACCAACTTGATGAAATCTATTGAGGAACATCTACAAATCGTTGGTCATTGAATAGAGGTTTTCTCTAAAGAGTTGCATTCATTGGTAGGTTTTGATAAGTTGCGACGAGTCCTCACCATTTTAGAAGATGGGAGGAAGAGAATAGCGCAGTGATTGGACGATCGTGTAAGGCTTACGACGTGATGAATGTATTGAAACTGATTTTGATAGTAATGTGCGGAGCTATTACCTGCGGACGGGATACTGTGGGAGTCGTTTCCGGTCGAGCTGGACTTGTATTGGCAGACCGAGCTTCTTCCATCGTGAATGGATTATGGATACAGTATGGTAGACGGGGAAGAGGCCATCCAGCGAGATATAATAATCGGTTCCATCGATGGTTGACTGCCTTGACCAACGTGCTGTCCTACCCCTTTACGACTAGAGGCCGTCCTTCTCGGACTCCGCGATTCACGTTGCCAGTCGCCACTTCGTAGCACGTCTTCTTCGTCCGCTCGCTGCGCATTCTCTCATCATCACGGAGTCGACACAGTCGATCGTTCGAGCCCTTGCTCGCGATGGTCATGATGAACGACGTGACTTGAAGGGGGGTGCCGACCATTTTTACCGACGTTGTCACATACCTTGCCGTTGCTATTGTAGGCGCAGTGATTGGCATTGCCGTCAATGCGATCGTCCAGCGTAAAAAATTGACCGCCGAGCGCGGTCAAGCGGATGAATATGTTCGCCACACTCGCCAGGGTGCGGAGCGGGAGGCTGAAAACCTCGTCAAAGAAGCCAAACTAGAAGCGAAGGACATGCTCCTTCAAGCCAAGAGCGACATTGAGCGGGAACAAAAGGTGAAGCAAGGCGAGCTAGCGGTCCACGAAAAGCGCGTTCTTCAGCGAGAGGAACATTTAGAACGCAAAATCGCCGCGGTGGAACGGCGCGATGCTGAAGCGCAAAGACGTGAAGCGCTTCTCGCGAAACGGGAAGAGGCAGTCGCCGGAACCGAAGCCTCCAGTGAGCGGCTACTGAAGGAACGCCGACAGTTGCTGGAACAGGTGTCGGGCATGACCGTTGAGGAGGCGAAGCGCCAGCTCATGTCGGAGATTGAGAGCGTGGCCAAGCATGAAGCTGCCGGGATGGCGAAGCGAATCCTCGATGATGCGAAAGAAAATGCCGAACGGGAAGCGCGTGAAATCATCACCCGTTCGATCCAGCGGGTGACCCGCGATTATGTCTCCGAAGCGACAATTTCCGTGGTCCCAATTCCAAACGATGGGATGAAAGGGCGGATTATCGGGAAAGAAGGACGCAACATCCGGGCAATCGAAGCGGCGACCGGCATTGACCTTATTATCGATGAAACGCCGGAAGCCGTGATCATTTCCGGGTTCGATCCGCTTCGGCGAGAAATCGCCAAGGTGTCGCTAGAGCGGTTGATGCATGACGGACGGATACATCCGACACGGATCGAAGAGATTGTCGAAAAAGTCAAAACCGATCTTGATAAAATGATGATCGAAGAGACGGAGAAAATTATCTTCGAGGTCGGCCTCGCTGACTTCCATCCGGACATCATCAAGATTCTTGGCC
>JAICXS010000310.1 GCA_025934615.1 Nitrospiraceae bacterium | reverse complement strand
AGGTCGCTCCACCCTTTTTGCGCATCGAGGTCTTTGAGCGGGATCATATAGATGGTGCTCACAAGCTTGCCGCGGTGGTCGTAAGCAAGAAATGGTCCCTCGGGTAAAGTCTTTGGGTCGACATAAAGTGTGCCCAAGCCTGGCAGGAAGTCAGGTAGCTTTACCAGCTCGCTCACTTTCTTGTAGTCACCGCCAGGAGGCGCGTGTTCGACTTTCTGAGCGGCGAAAGCCGGTAGTGCTGACAAACCTAGAACGGCGCAGGCTACGAGAATTCCACGAACTCTACGCATGGGTTTCCTCCCGTAATGCGTGATTGAGCGATAAGCGCTACCAGATCATTTTTTCTAGAAGGCGGGAATCGCGTGCTAAGGGAAGATGGTGTCCGCACGCGAGTTCCTGCGTCACTCAAACGTGATCTATGCGACCGGCAATTCCTGAATGTGGCCGAAGTCGAAGTTGGTCCGATCGCGTACGCCGTTATGTGGTTGCACACTACCGCCGGCGAGAAGTATCCTCTTGATCGAAAGAAGGCATCGCCGTGAACGTTAAGGCGGCGCGGCCTTCCGCCAGGTCCGCAGCAGGTTGAGCAGGCTCGGCGACAGCATGACGTTACGGTCCTTGCCGCCCTTGCCCTGCTCGACGCGGATGATCATGCGTTTGCTGTCGATGTCGGAGACCTTGAGCGAGACCACCTCATTGGCGCGCAGGCCGGCGCCATAGGCCACGCGCAGCGCTGTTTGCAGCACTCGATGTCGCGTCAGGATTCATCATCGGCAAATGCTACAAGCGCCACCGCGCAATCGATTCTTGAAATTCCTCAAAGAGATCGATGGTCAGGTCTCCGAAGGGCTCGATGTCCATATCGTCATGGACAACTACCCCACCCACAAGACACCAAAGGTCAAGGCGTGGCTCGCACGACGGCCGCACTATCATGTCCACTTTACGCCGACTTCGGCGTCATGGATCAATCAGGTCGGTTTGCTGAACTCACCAGAAAGCAAACCCAGCGAGGCGTCCAATACTTCTGTCAGGCAGCTCGCGCCCAATATCCGTACTTCCATCGGCCTGCACAACAAGGTCCCGAGCCCCTTCAATGGACCAAGTCTGCTGACCAGATTTTGGCTTCCGTCAAACGCTTCTGCCACAAAGCCGAGCAGACTTTATGTAGCGAACTTTAGATTCACATGACTAGTTGCAAGGTAGGTTATTAGCGCCCTCGTGGATCGTTAGCGAGGCTTATCGGTCTGGCCCGCTGAACCTGTGCTCTGGTCGCTGTCCGGTCCGGAATTGCGGGTCTTAATGTCTTTGTCTGCATCTCGCTGCATTTGCGGCTGGTCAGTCTTGACCGCTTTTTGTCCGGAATTGCGGGTCTTAATATCTTTGTCTGCATCTCGCTGCATTTGCTGTTGGTCGGTCTTGACCGCTTTGTCTGCATCCGGGTGCATCTTCTCACTGGTTTGCGGGCTAGGTGCGGCCTGTTGCGCCGTCGCCGGAAAGACAAAAGCGCTTCCGGCAAACATGATGGCGAAAATCAATGTTCGCATGGGGCTTCCTCCGGTTGGTTTTCCCGACGAAGGTAACGTGCCAAATTCCGGACGTTTCCAATTTTTTATGATCGTCGTCTCCTTGCGTTTTGATAGGACAGTTTGTCTTACGCACGATTTCGTGATTCAAGGATTTGTCGCGAATCTCGGGGATCGGATGCGGGGCAAATTCGAAGATCAGGGCGGCCTGTTTTCCTATATTTCACCCGAGGCCCGGATGCCGGAAGCCCACCCGCTCCGCAAGATCGGGGAGCTGGTGCGTGACGTTCTTCGGGACCTGAACCGCACGTTTGGCCAGCTTTATTCCACCGAAGGTCGTCCCTCGATCCCGCCTGAACAGTTGCTGAGTGCCCTGCTGCTGCAGGCTTTCTACGGCATTCGCTCGGAACGGCAATTGATGGAGCAGCTGGATTACAATCCGGAGCGGCGCGCCTCGGAAGACATGATCAAGACCAAGGTCAAGGAAAGCGGCCGCCGCATTACGGTCGGCGAGGACAAGGCCTACGACACCGCCGACCACGTCGCCAAGCTGCGTGCGCTGAACGTCACGCCCCACGTGGCCCAGTACAACAGCGGCAATCCGAACGGACGCCAAAGCGCCATCGACGGACGAACCACCCGACACGACGGCTACGGCATGTCTCAATCATGCCGGGCAATGGCCGAATGCATCTTCGGGTGGGGCAAGCAGCATGGAACCATGCGCAAGACCAAACATCGAGGCCCGGCCCGCGTCGCCGCCGACTTCCTGCTCAACGTCGCCTATAACCTCGTCCGGATACCCGGGCTGATCGCAGCATGATGCCGCCGAGTGGCGCGTAGACGTCGCAGACCAGAACAAGCCATTCTACCAAACGGAAAACTACGCGCGTCTTTGTCGGTTTTTCAGCGGACTGTTTTAGCTATCATTGAGTCTGTCTCACGGACAGCCGGCTTGAGTAGCGAGGTTCTCCGAAGAATTATCTTCTCCGATGCCTAATCTTAGGCTCTTCGTGCAACAGCATATTCAGCAGTGAGGTATGAACGTGGATCTCGCCATTGTAATCTATCAGGCCCAGCTTTCGAAATTTGTTTATGAAATAGCTTACACGAGCTCGCGTGGTTCCGACCATTTCGGCCAGAACCTCTTGGCTAATTTTTGCGATCACCGTATCCGCTCTTTCTTCCTTGCCGAAATTCGCCAAGAGGAGAAGCGCGCGCGCGAGGCGCTTTTCGCTCGAATTAAATAGTTGATCAACAAGATCCGATTCAATGCGAGCGGTCCGGCTTAGAAGATGGGCAATGAACATCTCCGAAAAAGCCGCCTCTTTATGAATCACCTGGGCTACCGCTACTTTCGCCAGTCGCATGATAGAGCATTCCGTCATTGCGATGGCTGTAGCAAATCGGCGTGGCTGCCCGATTAGACATCCCTCGCCGAAGAAATCGTCCGTTCCCAAAATTGCGACGACTGCTTCCTTTCCCTGCTCCGATACGACGGTGATCTTAACCTTGCCTGTCTTAACGTGGAAAATTGAATCGGCAGGATCCCCTTGCGCGAAAATGACCTGGTTCATGCGGTACCGATCTATGGTCCGTCCA
Source organism: Nitrospiraceae bacterium (assembly GCA_025934615.1). Taxonomy (GTDB): domain Bacteria; phylum Nitrospirota; class Nitrospiria; order Nitrospirales; family Nitrospiraceae; genus JAICXS01. Next base: position 778 of record JAICXS010000310.1, on the reverse strand, counting down.
CCATCGGCTTTAGTGAGAAAAACATTTACATCGAATTGTTTTGGCGTGGTTGCCATGACCCCGTACTCAACTTTGAGCCACGAACATGCAGAATACTATTTTCAGTCAGGCGCTGAAGGTTAGCACATTCGGAGAACCCTGAGAATAGGTGTTGGTGCTATCGGCTCTTTATGTGCATAGCTCGAAACGCCTCGGGCGAGACCATGCGATCCGATTTGACGCGCATACGCCGGTCCAGCGGCACACTCAAGGGCTAGACGACGCATACCTCCAGTTGTGCGCTACGAGCCATCTCGCCACCCGTTCACCCTGGCTGGTGAATAAGACCCCTTAATACTGGCCGATCGTTTGCCACGGCTGCGCAAGCAGCGCCATCCGGGCGTCGAAGACGTTCCGCAGGAGCAACGACATCGCGCGCTGGTCGCCCATCTTGGTCGACATGACGATCTGTTCGACGCCGTACACACGCTCCTTCATTCACCGATCAGGCTTAAATCCATGCATCACGAGGATCACCACTTGAGGCTTCGCATCGCCGAAGAAGTTGACGGCGCAACGTTCGTTGATCGAGTTAGGCAGAGCTTTATTCGATCACTTTTGGGAAAGGTTTTTCTAAGTGAGCAGTTTTGAACAGTCGCAGTCGTCCATCACGGCTAAACGCGTAGCTTGTGTGCAGTTCCGCGTGGAGCCGGTGCGAGGGATGCTTCAAATGTTGAAAACATCATTGTCGTGCAAACGAAAAGTCGCTCTGTCGCGGCGCACAGTGTTGTGCGGGTGT
>JAICXS010000327.1 GCA_025934615.1 Nitrospiraceae bacterium | reverse complement strand
CCCGACATTCAAAAAACGCTCGACGCAGAGGATTATCAAGCCGCACAAGCGAAAGCTAAAGCGGTTCAGGACAAAAGTCAGGCGGTCTCGGCAGAGTTGGAGAGTGCGCTGGCGAAGGTCCACACCGCGAAGTCGGCGAAGAAAAAATAATGCGTTCCATCAGTTGCACATTTCTCGCGACAGGCATGTTGAGCATGCTTCTGCTCACGTTGCCCGGATGCAGCCAGAAGGTTCCCATCGACGCGGTGGAGGCGATCGAATCTTTGGATCGGCAACTCGTCGAGTCGCAGGGAGCGGCGTATGCCCCCGAAGCCTACGCCCGGTTTATCAAACAGTGGGTCGCATTGAAGAGACAGCTCCAGGCGGAAGAGGATGAAATCGTCTGGCCATGGGAGACGAATCCCTTGCTGGCTGAACTTCAAAACGTACGTGTCGAAGGAGAAGAGGCGGTCGCGCAATCTCTCGCTCAACGCGAGACCAAACGCTTAGAGACAGCGGCTCGCTTAACGCTTCTCGAAGGGCGCCTGCGTATCTTTAACAGTCGGGTCGATGACATGGGGAGTCGGGTGGTGCTCGGTCGAAAGCCGGTGGAGACTGCGCTCCTATTGCATCAGGCCCGCTCGTTTTTCGATCATGGATTGTACGATGGGTCGGTACAGACGGCCAAGCAAGCGGCCGGCATGATGGAAGTTCAGACCGCGGTCCTCACTACCACCCTTGGGCATTATGCCAATGAACGCCGGGTCCATGCCTGGCGTCGCATCGCTCAGCAAACCATTGAGTGGTCGCGCGCACATCACACCGCCGCAATTGTCGTCAGTAAAGCGGACCGGCGATTGACCGTCTACCGGAATGGCCTGCAAGTACTTTCCTATCCCGTTCGGCTTGGGTACAATGGCATCCTTGAAAAACGTTATCAGGGCGACGGCGCGACTCCAGAAGGGCGGTATCAGATCATTCGGAAGCGCGATCGTGGGCACACACAATTCTATCGAGCCTTGGTGCTCAATTATCCGAATAATGAAGATCGCCGGCGATTTCAACAGGCGCGCCAGGCCGGTCGGATTCCAGCCGATGCCTTTATCGGCGGACAAATCGAAATCCACGGGGGCGATGATCTCCTCATGAGCCAGACACTCGGCTGCGTCATGCTTGAAAATTGGCAAATGGACGCCGTTTTTAAAGAGGTCGAATCGGGCACTCCTGTGACCATTGTCGGTGCGCTGAAGCTCACCAACTCCATTGCCCTTGCCTTAGCCGGCCTCGACCAGACGGAAGAAGGAGAAGAAGGTTAGCTGGATGTTTCCCCGTACGATCGGATTGAAGATTGCCGGACTCGGACTCATTTTCTTAGCCACGGTTCCTCTTTCCGCCCGTACACCAGCAGGTCTGACCGAAGCAGTCGACGACCCTCGCACTGTTGTCTCTCCTCAGACACTGCAACCGCTTCTCGCTCGCCATGCGACACTCAAGAAGAAACTGAGCCAACTCACACCACCCGGGCACTATCTTATCGTAGATACGGCGCACAATCGCTTGTATGTGAAGCGAGGCAAGGACACCGTTCTCACGGCTGTCGCATCGACGGGGAGCGGAACTATTTTAGAAAAGCCCGATCAGCCCGGCTCTCAGTGGGTGTTCGATACTCCGCGCGGAGGATTTTCAATCCAATCGCGATTGACCAATCCAGCGTGGGTCAAACCGGATTGGGCGTTTTTGGAAGAGGGCATCAGCGTTCCATCCAATCCAGCGGAGCGCGTTGAGCAGGGTATTTTAGGTGACTATGCGTTAGGATTTGGCAAGGGTTACTTTATCCATGGAACACTATATCCCCGCCTGCTCGGGAAAAATGTGACGCACGGATGCATACGCTTAAGTGACGACGATTTGAAAATGGTTTATAAGCTGGCCAAGGTTGGAACACCCCTCATGATCTTTTAGCCTCCGCCAATCCATCATCCTTATTCATGTCTGTCTACTTCCCCGTTTCCGGACTCGTATGCTCTTCCTCCTTCTGATAGGTCTGTACACAGGTCTTTTCCCGGCGATGGTTTTGTCGCGTGAGACAGTCCATCGATCCAACATGGACGCGGCGGCGGTTATTGAGGCAAACCGGTTGCTGGAGGAAGAGCTTACACTCGCGGGCCGCCCGCAAATCTATATGGTGCTAGACCTGGGCGCTCACATCATTTTAATCAAGAGTCGCGGCATCGAATTGCATCGTCATCCCATTACGACATGGCATCAAGTAAGAGAGGGATCGCTGCATGGGGTCTTTCGCTTGCGCGCTCGTCCGCCGGTCAGCCGGCCCAAGGCCGTGGCTCCGGCCGAGAATACGGCCCCTGCGGCGATCGAGCTTCAACACATGCCGGAACGGTACGATCTCGCCTTCGATCCGGGACTCATGATTAGCGTCGGGCAGACTGCACGCGAACGGCCATGGCCATGGGTGAAAAGTTTGGCCCAGGAATGGTGGAACCAGGTGGCCGATATGTTCGGGGGCGTCGTCAAGACTGAAGATGCGTCCACGATCAGAATTCATCTGACCGTGTCACCGGACACTGCTCGAGCTCTTGCATGGACCATGACCGACGGGATGCCCTTGATTATCGGTCGCACTGCTCTCGCTCGTGACTGAAAATCCAGGTTTGCCTTTTGCTCGTCGGCCAGCCTAAGATACATCAAGACGTTTTTCACGATCACCCACCCAGGGCACATGCCGATTCTGAGCCACAATCATAGTTTGGGCCAATTCCAAGGTTCGGTAGACGCGGCCTTGACCGACTTGGCGACTCGTCGCCTGCTTGAGCGTATTTGGAAGAAAGACTATCGCGTCTGGAAGCCTGTACCTGTTGAAATCGATAATCGACTCGGCTGGCTCACTGTCGCAGAGCAGATGCAAGAGCGGGTAGGCGTACTAAAACGCTTTGCGCAATCAGTTCGGGAGGCTGGGTTCCGCTATATGGTTTTGTTAGGAATGGGCGGAAGCAGCCTCGGTCCTGAAGTATTGCGGCAAACCTTTGGAGTCGTACGTGGATTCTTAAAGCCGTTCGTATTGGATTCAACCGTTCCAGGGGCGATTCGCGACGTACATGACGCCATCGAACCGGCTCGTACCCTGTTTCTTGTCTCCAGCAAGTCAGGCGGAACCATCGAAGTGATGTCGCTCTTCGCGTACTTTTGGGATGTTGTCACTCGCGCCCGCGGCAATTCCGGCGGAAATCAATTCATCGCGATCACCGATCCCGAGACGAGCCTCGGGACGCTGGCCCATGACCGCGGCTTCCGCACCACGTTTATCAATCCGCCCGATATCGGCGGGCGCTACTCAGTCTTGTCTTATTTCGGTCTCGTCCCCGCCGCGCTCATGGGCGTGGATGTGGAGAAGCTATTGGAGCGTGCCATTGCCATGGCACGGCTCTGCGGTCCAACGGTCGCGCCCCAGCACAATCCGGGGGCATTGCTAGGAACGGTCATGGGGATACTCGGCCGAGCCGGACACGACAAAGTGACCCTCATCACCTCGCCAACCATTCAATCTTTCGGGCTCTGGGCAGAACAACTCCTCGCGGAGAGTACTGGAAAGGAAGGAAAGGGGCTGATCCCGGTGGCCCAGGAACCGATGGTGCCGCCATCGGCCTACGGGCAGGATCGTCTCTTCGTCGCGTTACGGCTCGACGGTGATGCCAATGAGAAGGTCGATCGCCATGT
>JAICXS010000571.1 GCA_025934615.1 Nitrospiraceae bacterium | reverse complement strand
TCATCGTAGTCCAAATCTGCGTAATACTCGGAAAGAAATTCCAAACCTTCCGCCACGTAGACTTGCTCGTGCATCGTGCCGGCCATGCCCATAACCGGCACTTCGAATACCTTGACCGCATCCGCGATTGCTTTGCAAACGTCCCGTGATCTCGCTGCCATTCCATAGAGCGAGCCGTGCGGCTTGACGTGGAATAACCCCATGCCTTCGCGTTCAAGAAAGCCTTTCAGCGCCCCCACCTGATAAACGATGCAGTCCGTCAACTCCTCGGGCCTCATCTTCATCTCGCGCCGGCCAAAGCCTTGCAGGTCCGGCAACGAGGGATGCGCGCCTACCTTTACCCCGTGCTTCTTTGCCAGCCTGACCGTTTTCGCCATCACCGAGGGATCGGAAGCGTGAAAGCCGCAAGCCACGTTGGCAATGGTGATGTGCGGCATCAAGCCTTCATCGTCCCCCATCTTATAAAGGCCGAAGCTCTCACCCATGTCGCAATTGATTGCGAGCTTCGCGTTCGGTTTCGCTGCGGCCATCGCCTACTCCTGCCTCTGACCATACCCGGTCTGCACGCTGCCGGGCCACGGAACGGCCGATATAGTAATCAATAGCGTCGACCCGATGGAAGGCCGCAAAGCGGATGAGCGTTCGCGCGATGGTGGAAAAGATGGCCAACTTGCATTCAAGTCTGGACGCTGTAGCTTGAAATGAAGGCGGCCCAAGGCGCACCGCCGAAGCCGGTGCCGGCTTCGGGTTGCCGAGAGACGGAGAATATGATGTCCGGCAATAAGGGCAGAGCGAGAAAAGCCAAGCCGCGAGTCGACCCTATCACGCTGTCGGTAATCCGCGGCATTCTCGAGACGACGCGGCGCGAAATGACGCTGTCACTGGAGAAAACCGCCCGCTCGAGCGTGTTCAATTTGGCGCACGATTATTCGACCGCCCTGTTCAACCATGTACCGGAGATGATCCTGCAAGGGCAGGACATTCCCATCCATCTCGGCTCGCTTATCCCGGCGATGAAGTCGGTGGCCCGCTACTTCGGCGAGGACATCCATGAAGGCGATTTGATCCTGCACAACGATCCGGCCTTCGGCGGCAGTCACGCCATCGACGTATGCATGTACAAACCGGTGTTCTACAAAGGCAAGTTGCGTTACTGGACGGTTTGCAAGGGACATCTGACTGACATCGGCGGTCCGGTACCGGCCGGCTACAACCCGAACGCCAAAGAAATCTACGCTGAGTGCCTCCGGATTCCGCCGGTCAAAATCTGGGACCGGGGAAAGCCGCGCACCGACGTGATCAATCTTATCTTCACGAACATGCGCGCCCGCCGCGACCAGGAGGGCGACTTCAACGCGCTCATCGGCGCCTGCCAGGTCGGAGAGCGCAATCTCCTGCGCATGATCGAAAAATATGGAATGTCGCAGACCGACGCCTGCATTAATGAACTGCTCGCAATGGCCGATCGCCACATGCGCAGTCTCATCAAGACCGTGCCGGACGGCGTCTATGCAGGGACCGCGATCCTTGAAGATGCCGGCCACGGC
>JAICXS010000561.1 GCA_025934615.1 Nitrospiraceae bacterium | reverse complement strand
GCTGTTGATCATTGGCCGACTTATATGCTTCCAGTCCGGCGGTGGCTTCGATGCGCCGTATGCCGGCGGCAATGGCGGATTCGGCCCCGATTCGGAATAAGCCGATTTGGCCCGTAGCGGTGACATGCGTCCCGCCACAAAGCTCCATTGAATATCCATCGAGCGAGGTGGGCTGGCCGCCCACCTGCACGACGCGGACCCATTCGCCATATTTCTCACCAAAGAACTGCATGATGTCTTTGCGATCCTTGATGTGGTTGTATTTGACCTCGAGCCAAGTCACCGGCGCGTTTTCAACGATCCGTTCGTTGACGAGCCGCTCCACATCGGCGATTTGCTGCTGGGTCAGTGCCGCGCTGCTGAAATCGAACGTAAGTTTATCCGGACCGACATACGACCCTTTCTGGACGGCATCGGCGCTGACGACCTGGTGCAGGGCCCAATGCAGCAAATGAGTGACGGTGTGATGGCGCTGAATCGCATTACGCCGGGCGTGGTCGACTGACAAGGTCGCCTCAGTGCCTGTTTCGGGCAACTCCTCAGTCGTATCAGTTCCATGGTTCCTGGTTTCCAAAAAATGGAGCCAGGCGTGGCCGGCTTTTTGAGTGTTGTTCACCCGCCAAAGCTTGCCGCCAACGGATAACTCGCCGGTGTCGCCAACCTGACCGCCCATTTCAGCGTAAAACGGTGATGAGTCCAAGATAACGGCGGTGCGATCCTTCACCTCGACGACATCGACAATGCGGGCTTGCGCCTCCAGCTTTTCATAACCGACGAACGCCGTGCTCGCTTCGGTTTCGATTTGCGACAATTCAATCACCTGTTTCTTTTGCGCCGCGCGTGCCCTGGTTTTCTGGGCCTCCATCAACTTGTTAAACCCGGCGACATCGACTTTCAGGCCACGCTCACGAGCCATCAATTCGGTCAGATCCAGGGGGAATCCGTAAGTGTCGTAGAGTTTGAAAGCAAACTCGCCGCGCAGTTCGCCCTCGCGCATGCACTCAGTCTCTTCGCGGAACAGTTCAATACCGCGGTCGAGCGTTTTATTAAAGGCCTCTTCCTCGCGTTGAATGACCTCTTCGACGTGTTCACGTTTGGTTCGGATCTCCGGGAAGACATGACCCATCGTATCGGCCAGGACATTCACCAGTTTGTAAAAGAACGGTTCGTGAAACCCCAACGAGCGGCCATATCTCACTGCGCGACGCAGAATGCGGCGCAACACGTAATTCCGATCCGTGTTGCCAGGCAGAATGCCGTCGGCGATGGCAAAACTCAGGGTTCGAATGTGGTCAGCGATGACTCGGAAGGCGATATCAGTGGATTGCTGCGCGGTGAGTGTTGAAAGACCGGCTTCCGGCAAGGTTGAGCCGTATCTCTTGCCGCTCAGTTTTTCCAAACGATCAAAGATAGGGCGGAAAATATCGGTCTCATAGTTGGAGATCGTGCCGCTGAAATCGGTGAAGTTTTTCGTGCACTGCAGGAAGCTGGTAAGCCGCTCAAAGCCCATTCCAGTATCCACGTGCTTGGCGGGAAGAGACGAGAAAGTGCCATCGGGATTTGCATTGAACTGGATAAAAACGAGGTTCCAGATCTC
>JAICXS010000491.1 GCA_025934615.1 Nitrospiraceae bacterium | reverse complement strand
GGCGAAGAACTGTCCGACATCACACCGACTCAGTACGAGGAAGTGCTCGGCTATCTCGTCGAGTGTCAGGACAAATACAAAGATATGCTGGTGCGGGCGCGATGTGCGCCTCACTTCAAGCGACTGGCGTATGAGAAAGATCCCAATTCGCCGATTACCAAGGCGCAAGGGTACATGGGCGGCGGCTGCTTGGCCGGAACGAATTATGCGCGGGTGACACCCAATGGCGAACTCACGCCCTGTCCCTACATGCCGCTTTCCGCAGGCAATATCCGCGAGAAAAGTTTTGTCGACCTGTGGGAACAGTCGGAGATCTTCGATTCGTTTCGCTATCCGCACCTGAAAGGCAAATGCGGCGATTGCGAATACAGCGAAATCTGCGGCGGCTGCCGCGCGCGTCCATACGTCGATCACGGCGATTGGCTCGACGAAGACCAGTGGTGTCTCTATACGCCGAAGGGTGGGGAGAAGATCAAGGTCGCGTTCAATGTTCCCGAGGCCACCGACGCCGTGTGGGACGACGCGGCGAAGACCCGGCTGGAGCGCATTCCGTATTTTCTCCGCGCGATGGTGAAAAAGGGCGTCGAGCGCCATGCCCAAGAACAGGGCATTGCCGTCATTACCGTCGACCTGATGGAAGAGCTGCGCAAGAAGCGGTTCGGCAACGAAGCGCCGGTCTTCAACTTCGACGTGAAACGTTAATCACATCAGACCTCTATCTCATTCACCCACGTTTAACGATTAACCTCCTCAACCATCCATGAATCAATTTCTTGCAATCGTCAATCATTGGATTCATCTGATGTCTGCCGTCATCTGGATCGGCGGGTTGGCGTTCCTCGTCATGTCCGTGACCCCGGCCTTACGGAAGGCCGTGCCACGCGAATATCTCAAGCCGGTGATCGATGCGGTCTCGATGCGCTACCGCAAGATCGTCGGCATCCTGATGCTCCTCATTCTCATGACGGGCGGCATCAATCTGCACTACATCAGCCAAATGATGCTCTCCCAAACCGGAAACGGCATTTCGAACAATCCAAAGTACTTAGCCATTCTGTTCATCAAGCTGACCCTCGTGCTCGGCATCATCACCCTCTTTCTCTACACGTTCATCTTCAAAAGCGAGCCCGCGACGGATGACGCGGACGAAGAATTAGAAGCCGTCCCCTTCCAACGCGTCGCATTCTGGATGGGCATTCTCATTGTCCTCTGCGCAGCCGCCCTCAAGTACCTGCACTTCTGAAGACTAGGCGTTTGAGTCCGCTTAGGATCGGCGAAGAGGAGGGTGCAGAATGTCTTTGACGTGTAGCCACATACGTTATAGAATGTAGCTTCATTCATCCATGAGGTGCATCATGTCGGAGGTCGGAGTGCGCGAACTGAAAAATCGTTTGAGCCGATATCTTAAACGCGCGCAAGCGGGTGAGGAGATTATCGTGACAGACCATGGTAGAACGGTTGCGCGACTTGTTCCGGCAATGGAACCGGAGATCCGGGAAGCTCTTCGACCATTGCTGCGTGATGGCCACATACGCTGGGCAGGCGGAAAGCCTCATGGCGTCGGTCAGCCATCGAAGATGCGTGGCCGGAACCTCTCCGAACTGATCATTGAAGATCGCCGATGATGCTCTATCTCGATACGAGCGCGTTGGTGAAACTCTACGTGGACGAGACGAAGTCTGAAGCGGTGCAGCATGCAGTGGGACAGGCCGATGCCGTGGCGACCTCTCTCCTGGCCTACACCGAAGCCAGAGCCGCATTTGCTCGATCCCGCCGAGAGAGAAGGTTCACGTCTCAAGTCTACAGTCGGATCGTTGGCGCATTTGAAGAAGATTGGAACCGCTATGTCGTGGTCGAAGTCACCGATGGCCTGGTGAAAGCAGCGGGCCTATTGGCTGAGAGCCGGGCGCTTCGGGGTTACGATGCGTTGCATCTTGCATCGGCTCTTAACCTACAAAACCGGGCCACGGTCTCAGTGTCTTTTATGGCATTTGATCGACAGCTTATGACTGCGGCGAAGCTTGAAGGGCTTTTCAGTGCTGCAGACCTTTGAAAGGTGGAGACGAACGACCTTTTGATTGATCACGACCTATCCACTCACAGGCATCTAATAAGGAGTCTTTATCCTTCTTTTTGGCCTGCCATTGAGGCCGCTCTGTATCGATAGCGATACCGTTTGAAGACTATTGGGATACACTCCTGATAGCTGATCTTTGATCCATTCTGCATCGCACTGCTCTCAACATCGATTTTATTCTTATACTCACGCTAGCTTACGTTGCTGCATTCGAACGATGAGGCGGTATGGATCGATTGGCACAGTGGTT
>JAICXS010000242.1 GCA_025934615.1 Nitrospiraceae bacterium | reverse complement strand
CGATGGTCTGGGCCGGCCCGCGCGTCTATTGGGCCATGGCGGTCGATGGCGTCTTCCCGCCTTTCTTCAAGGCTCTGGCGCCAAGCACCGGCGTACCCGCGCACGCCATGTACGTCCAAAGTGTGTGGGCTTCTCTGCTGATCCTTACAGGGACGTTCGAACAGCTCGTCATCTTTAGTGGCTTCATCCTATCGGCCTTCACCGCGCTGACGATCGGCGCCGTCATCGTGCTACGTCGGCGACGCCCAGATCTCGCCAGACCCTACCGCGTGCCGTTCTATCCCGTATTGCCGGCCATCGTGATCCTTGTCTTGCTGATCGTAGTTGGAACGAGCCTCGTACAGAGGCCTTTTGAATCTGCACTCGGCCTCGCGGCCATCCTCGCCGGATGGCCTTTCTATTATGTTTGGAATCACACACGGTCGGGATAGCGCACGACACGAGGCTAGTACGGGTCGCTGTGAAAGCGAAGCCGGTACAAGAGAGGCTGATTCTTACGCTTCGCTCGGATTGGGATTTACTTTGGAAGGAGCCGCTGATTGCTTTGAGACGGCCGGCCTTGTGGCGATCTTGCCTGGAATTTCTGGAGTGGTGCCCTTCACATCGGTATTTTGTGCTCGATGCTGCAGGGCGTGATCCATCAAGACGAGCGCAAGCATGGCTTCGGCAATCGGGGTGGCGCGAATACCGACGCAGGGGTCATGACGGCCTTCCGTTTCGACGACGACGGGACGGCCCTGCTTATCGATCGATCGTCGTGGAATGCGGATGCTGGAGGTCGGTTTGATGGCAATCGTCACGACAATATCTTGGCCGGTCGAAATCCCGCCGAGAATCCCGCCGGCATGGTTGGTGACAAATCCTTCCGGAGTCAATTCGTCCCCGTGCTCAGAACCACGCTGCCCAATTGAGGCAAATCCCGATCCGATTTCCACGCCTTTGACCGCATTGATGCTCATCATCGCTGCGGCCAAATCGGCATCTAACTTATGATAGACAGGACTGCCCCAGCCGACCGGCACAGATTCCGCCACCGTCGTGATCTTCGCGCCCACCGAATCCCCCGCCTTCCGCAGCTCATCCATAAACATCTCAAGCTTGGGCACGGCATCGGCATCGGCGACGAAAAATGGGGTCGTGCCGACGACGTCCCATGTCTTGAATGGGATCTCAATAGGCCCAAGTTGGCAGAGATACCCACGAATAATCACGCCATACTTCTCATGCAGCCATTTCTTGGCGATGGCCGCCGCGGCGACACGTACGGCCGTCTCTCGCGCCGATGAACGTCCCCCGCCGCGATAATCTCGGATCCCGTACTTCTGCCAATAGGTATAGTCGGCATGGCCGGGTCGAAAGATATCCGCCAAATTCCCGTAATCGCGACTGCGTTGGTCCTCGTTCCGGATCAGCAGCGCAATCGGCGTTCCCGTTGTCCGTCCTTCAAACAGACCGGAAAGAATTTCAACACGATCCGATTCCTGCCGTTGCGAGACATGACGTGAGGTGCCGGGCTTGCGGCGGTCGAGTTCTTTTTGGATATCATCCACCGTGAGAGAAAGACCGGGAGGACACCCATCGACGACGCCGCCGATGGCCGGGCCGTGGCTCTCGCCGAACGAGGTGACGGAAAAGAGGGTACCGAACGTATTCCCAGCCATCAGCTAGGCATAATGATAATCAGGATAAGAGGCAGAGACCGGTAGCTATTCAACCGCATCCACCTTGATGTGAAGTTCTTTGAGTTGCGCTGCCTCGACCGGCGAGGGCGCCTCGGTCATTAAGCACTGGGCTTTTTGCGTCTTCGGAAAGGCAATGACATCTCGAATGGAACCGGCGCCGCCGAGCAACATGATCAGCCGATCGAGGCCGAAGGCGATCCCGCCATGCGGGGGCGCGCCGTATTCCAGAGCCTCCAGCAGGAAACCGAACTTGGCCGCCGCTTCATCCTTGCTGATTCCCAGCAGATCGAAGACTTTACTTTGAATCTCTCGGCGATGAATACGGATGCTACCCCCGCCGATTTCGTTCCCATTCAAGACCATGTCATAGGCTTTGGCGCGAACCTTCACCGGATCGGACTCGAACAAGGGAAGGTCGTCATCCAATGGCGCGGTGAAGGGATGATGCATCGCCACGTACCGCTTGGCTTCGTGGTCGTAGTCGAGCAACGGAAAATCGATGACCCAGAGTGGCCGCCACAACGATCGATCGATAAGGTTCAACTCCTCAGCCAAGAGCAATCGCAGCCGGCCAAGTACATCGTGCACCACGCTCGGTTTGTCCGCGACAAACAGCAGCAAGTCGCCGATGGCGGCATCCGGCACGGCGGCCAGCAGGCGGCGCGCATCCAAGAATTTTGCAATCACGGACTCCAATTGGCCATCACCGATAACCTTTACCCAGGCCAAACCTTTCGCGCCGAACCCCTTCGCGGTCTCGCCGAGCGTATCGATGCGGCTCCGTGGAATTGTCGCACCGCCTTTGACGACGATCGCCTTGACCATGCCGGCTTTCGCGACCGTTTCTTTGAATACTTTGAAGTCGCTCTTCGCCGCAAAGTCGTTCAGATCATGGAGCGGCATGTTGAATCGCAGGTCGGGCTTGTCCGACCCATAACGGCCGATCGCGTCGGCATAGGTCATCCTCGGAAAAGGCGGCGCGAGATCGATTCCGGCGGTCTCTTTGAAGACCACGCTGATCATCCTCTCCATGAGCGACATAATCTGCTCGCGATCGACAAAGGACATTTCGATATCGATTTGCGTGAATTCAGGCTGGCGATCGAACCGCAGATCTTCATCACGGAAACAGCGGGCGATCTGATAATACCGATCGGTTCCCGCCACCATGAGAATTTGTTTGAACAATTGCGGAGACTGCGGCAACGCAAAGAACATCCCTGGATTCACACGGCTCGGCACCAAATAATCACGCGCCCCCTCCGGCGTGCTCTTCGTGAGCATCGGGGTTTCAACTTCAAGAAAATGCTGTTCGTTGAGAAACGCGCGGACCACGGCCGACGCTCGATGGCGAAGTTCGAGCAGCCGCTGCATCTTGGGACGGCGCAAATCGAGATACCGATATTTCAGGCGCAGCGTATCGGTGACTTCCGCATCGTCCTCGATCATGAAAGGCGGCGTCTTGGCTTCGTTTAAAATGTCGAGGTGCTGCACCAGCACTTCGATGTCCCCGGTGGCCAAATTGGGATTGTTCGCGCCTTCCGGCCGCTGGCCGACGACTCCAGTGACGGCGATCACGTCTTCACTGCCGAGTTTCTCCCCCACCTTGTGCGCGTGAGGCATTGTTTCCGCATTAAACACGATCTGTGTCAGACCCTGACGATCTCGAATATCGATAAACAGCACGCTGCCGTGGTCACGGCGTCGCTGCACCCAGCCGTTGAGTGTGACCGTCTCGCCGATGTGGCGTCGGCGCAACTCACCACACGTATGCGTACGAACCCTCATGCCGTCCTCCGTATACGACGCGGAGGTCGCCGTGCAGAATCCGTCGGCCGCCGTGGCCGACGTGCGGGCTCACGGGAAGGATGCGCGGGCTTGCCCGGAAAACGTGTCGGCTGTCCTCCGGAACGCACTGATCGTTCTCCGGAACGTGCTGACTGCCCGGCGGGAGCCTGCCGAACCGGCTTCTGAGGCCGGATTGGCCGAGGAGGAATTCCCGCCGCCTCCTGCTCCTGTTTGTATTGGAAAATCCCACGCAGCGTATTCGCTTCGCGATCGGTGAGATAGCGAAATTCTCCGGGAAGAAGATCGCCGAGCGCGAGCGGACCGAACCGAATCCTTTTCAATTTCAGCACCGGATGGCCGACAGCTTCAAACATGCGCTTGACCTGATGTTTGCGACCTTCGTAGATCGTCACTTCAAGCCAGGAATTTTCCTTGGCCTTGCGCACTTTTTTGACCGTGGACGGGGCCGTCATGCCATCCTCTAAGTTCACACCCTGTGCCAGTTGGTCGATCTCGTCATCCGTCAGCACGCCCTTAACCTTCGCCAAATACACCTTCGCCACATGATAGCGAGGGTGCAGCAACGCTTGCGCCAACTCACCATGGTTCGTCAACAGCATGAGCCCTTCCGTATCGAAATCCAACCGGCCCACCGGAAACATGCGAAGCGTGACCCCGTGCAAAAGATGTTCGATGGTCGGCCGACCTTCAGGGTCATTGAGCGTCGAGACAATGCCTTTGGGCTTGTTGAGCAAAAGATAGGCGTAGGGCTCGACAGCTTTCAAATGCCGGCCATCGACCTTTACGTGATCGCGCTCCGGATCGATCCGCGTACCTAGCTCACGCACAATTTTGCCATTAATCGTAACCCGCCCCTGGGCGATCCATTCCTCCGCCTTGCGGCGCGACGCCAGTCCCGAAGCGGCAATGACCTTTTGCAGTCTAACTTCCATTCTTTACTCTATCTCTCCCGAGGGGAGCGCTCAGTCTGACCCCCACTGCGCGCATCGACCGAACACTTTCTGAAGGTGCGCGGGCTGCGAGCATAAAGGCCGGGCTGATTGCTCCCGGCGGCTTCATTCCCATTCAGTCGTGCTCG
>JAICXS010000426.1 GCA_025934615.1 Nitrospiraceae bacterium | reverse complement strand
GGAGAAATTGCGTTATGGGATGAAATCCGCTTTCCTTTCGATCCGGAGCTTGCAGAAGAACAGGCTCTTGATGCGACAGCCGTGTATGCCTCTTCCGATGCCGCGCGCCACACCATCGAAGAGAAATATGAATGCGATTCGAGCGGCTGCATCAGCGTGACGATCACAAATAAAGATGTGGGGTATGCCCGCAGATACCGCCTCGGCCGCTGGTCACAGGAAGCGACGGCTGTTGCTCCCGCGCGCCGCCGCAAGAAATCATGAAGCGTCAGTTGAGTGGTGTGCTCATCGATTTCAGGGCGAGCACAATGAAATTCTTGTACGGACCCTCTTAAGCAGGACCTCCACTCGTCACATCAGATTTTCGTGAGCGCCGAGCCTTTGTGCATAGCGATATGGTCGGTCGTATCGCTTTTGATCTCATATTGCGGCTCCTCTTTTGACGCATGGACCGTGTACCCCTTGAACGTAATCTCGGTGGTGTGCTTCTTCTGGATCCTTCCTCGCACCCTCCCCGCTTCCGAGTTCCACTCAACGTGGTCGCCTATTTTGAAATCATGTGCCATGTTTCCTCGCTCCTTCATGATGGCTCTGAAGAGCAGAGTTGGCCGTCGAGTGCCCGGCCATTTTCCAGTGGGAATCGCAACGCGTGCCAGGAGGACCAGCCCTCAATGTCTAGTATTTGCGTGGTGCTTCCTGTTGTCGGCGTGCCAAAGTAACTTACTCTGCCATGGAATAATACGGCTTATTTATGATAAATAAGCTGCTATTCAGATAAATCCTGCTTGCTTGTGGCCGGTAATTCATAGTATCCTGGGCCACATTTACTTTTAAATGTCGGCTTACTCCCGGGGTGGGGAGTAACTCGGCGCTGCGTTCTCATACACAATACGGCTGGCTGCTGAGTTAGCCAATATCTCGAATGGAGATTCGTGTGTCTCGATTTTCGCTTTTACTGTCGCTATTGGCCGTCACAACCGCTGCCGCCGTTCAACTCGATGCGCAGGCGGCGTCTCTCGCGGCGTCTCCGAACCCGATCGGCGTGGCCGCGGGCGTCACGGTTGGGGCCACTACTATCTCCTGGAATGCCCCCGGTCACGCCAGCGTCGCCATTCATCTCGGCTCTGCTTCCGGAGCTGTGTTCGCAACAGGCGGTTCCTCGGGCTGGGCGCAAACGGGAACTTGGGTGTCCGAAGGAATGCAGTTTGTTCTGGTGGATGGCTCCACAAGCGCGGTTCTTGCGACAACTGTCGCTCACCTGGTCCCGATGCTGGCCATCCTGCCGGACCAAACCTTACTGACGGACAACACCGGGCTGGCGGTCGCCACCATCCAATGGAACGCTCCTGGGCATGGCAGCGATGTACTGGGCGTGATCGTGGGCAATGGAACGTGCTGTTTTGCTTCGGGCGGACCGGGCGCCGCAACGGGTCTGGCGGCCACGGGCAAGTGGGTCACCAACGGCATGGTGTTCAATCTCTGGGACATCACCACGAACCAAAAGCTGGCGAGCGCGGCGGTCACGGTGCAGGCCGCAACCAAAGGCCGGGAATTTATCCGCTTCAATGGCAAGCTCATCGCCGTCGAAGCATTCTGATGTATCCATCCTCTTGTCGTGGTTTTCCTATGTTTAGCTCTTTAAGTCTCGTCCTATCCATGCCGGTACGGTATGCCGCATTGAGCCTATTGGCAATGGGAATTGTGCTTCCGCCGCCAGCACGGACACAGGATGTCCCCCTGGTTAATGTGCCGCTGGATCAGAAGACTAAAGAACCCGTCGAGGTCGAAGTAGTCGAGATCCATCGGCTGATGGCGATCCCAGACCATATTGAGCGAAGCCCCGGCACGTTCATTCTCATGGTCGTGAACCGCACGCCCGATCCATCAGCCTACTTCGTGTTGGAGCCGGCCGGCGAAGCTACGGATGCAAAACAAGACGTCAAGCCGCTGCTTCGATTGGGAGGGGCTCACGCGAGAAAAAGCAAGACCGCCGGACTGATTGACATGTCTATCGGCACGTTTGAACTGAAATCCGCGGATACCGGCAAGGTTTTCTGCACCATCGCCATCAAGTAACTCTCATGAGACCGACGAAAAACAGCAAAGCAGTTTTGAAAGTGGTCGCGTGCCTGTTAGGCGCGGTTGCGATGCACGGGCAAACGCCCGTGAACATGGGATATGGCGGCATCGGCGACCCGGCAGTCGCTCCAGGAACACCGGCATCAAGCTATGCGCTCAGCAACCTCGATCATGTGAATTACTACAGCGGAAACCTGAATGTCTCCATTCCGACTTTGACGATTGGTGGGCGCGGGACGGTGACACGTCAATTGACGGCGCCGATTGAACGGAGTTGGGGCGTGATGACGGATGGCAATGGATCTTATGCGCCGACCTCGGGATCGTGGCCGCTATTGACCGGCGATTACACGTCGGGATCAATTTCAGCCGAGACCATAGGCGCCGATCAAAACGCCTGCCTGTTTCAGGATTCATATGGAAATTACTACTACGAAGACCTGGGGCCTTTTGTCACGTATATCATTTGGCGGGGAGCCGACGGAACGGAAACGTATCTAAGAGATACACAGTACAATGGACAGCCGCAGGGGGCGAATATTACCAGTTGTTCCCAACTCTCGTCATACCAGCCGACGAACCGGGGTAGAGTCTTTCATAGCTTTGATGGATCGGGATTGAGTTTCGTCGCCGATAGTGACATCGTCGATGCGCTCGATGGCCAGCCTATTCCTCAGGGAACTTTAATAACGCGAGACGGCGCCCGCTATCGCTTCTCGCCAATAGATGGTTATGTATCCCAAATCGAAGACCGAAACGGCAATTTGATCACCTTTGCGTTTCAAAGCACCGCTTCCGGAGGCATCTATACCGTTACCGATCCGGCTGGCCGCACAGAG
>JAICXS010000258.1 GCA_025934615.1 Nitrospiraceae bacterium | reverse complement strand
GGGTCGATGTCCGTCTCGTGGCGGCCACAAATCAGGACTTAATTCGCATGGTCGGAGAACACCGTTTTCGCAGCGACCTGTATTATCGGTTGAACGTCTTTCCTATGACCATGCCGCCATTGCGTGAGCGCGTGCCCGACATTCCCGTGCTCGTGCGCTATTTTGTCCAGCAGTACGCCGCGCGCATGAACAAAACCATCACGACGATTCCCACAAAGTCCATGGACGCGCTGGTCCAATACCACTGGCCCGGCAACGTGCGGGAGCTCGAAAATTTCATCGAGCGATCGGTGATTCTATCCCAAGGCGCAGTGTTACATGTGCCGCTCGCCGAATTGAAAGTTTCCGAGCCTCACACGGTCCCGCCAGTCTCGACCCTTCAGGATGCAGAGCGCGACCATATCCTCCACGCCCTGCGCGAATCGAATTGGGTAATCGGAGGCGAATCCGGCGCAGCGGCTCGTCTCGGCATGAAACGGACGACCCTGCATTCGAAAATGAAAAAACTCGGGATCTCAAATCGCCCGCTACGAACGCAGTAAGCCATCCCATGCAACGGGGTGGCTTTCCCGCATCCTCACGTACGTAGTCGTATCCGCACAGTAGATCGGCTTCACTCAAGATCGCTACCCGCCTACGGTGCGTCAGCGAACTTGCTTGCGGCGTTGAGCAATGGGGTGCTCGCCTCGACGCATGTTCAGCTTCAGCATGCCGGCTTGGCGGGGCGAGGCCGGACCCATGCTCGTGCAACGGTCTATGTGTGAAACAGACGTGGTGATTCTGCCCAATCTCCGCTGACGCCGCGCTGCGGCTGCTCCGACATGAGATTGATCCATCCCTCGACTTCGCATCCCGTCTTTGCCTTATACCGACGACCAAGGCGCTCCATTACATTGATCACGACTGCCAGAAATTGTGCAACGCGTACATTCCAGACAAGGAGGCATCAATGGCATTGAACCTACTCAAGGACAAGGGAATCCCGATCGAGCAACAGAAGTTTACGTGGAAAGATTTGGTTCAGAAGCCCATCAGCAAATTAAACGACGACGCATTTACGCGGGTGCGTGTCATTCTGATGAACGGCATCGAATCGGAAGCGGTGCGCTTCGGTCATTCCTGCGCGCGGATGAATAAGGACCTGCAACGTCCGCTGGCCAAGGTCCGGCGCATCGAGCAGCACCAGCAAACGATCGTGAACTGGCTCAATCCCGCCGATCAGTCTCCGCTGGAGACGACCATCGGCTATGAGCAAGTGGCGGTTGAGGTGACGGCCAGCTTGGCGCAGAACGAGCCGGACCCATATATCGCACAGGTCCTGCGGTTCGGCTTGTTGGAGGACTTCGATCACCTGTATCGGTACTCCGCCTTGCTGGACCGGCTCCAAGGGATCGATGCAAACACGATCCTCCAATGTTACAGCGATATCATGCCCGGTCGGCCGACGGTGGACGAGCATCGCGACCCGGAAGACGACCTTCGCGAGCATTACGATAAGCGGACAGCCTCCCCTCTCACCAAATTCAATGCGATGACGATTATGGCCGGTGAGCATCAAACCCACGACTATTACATGCACTACGGGCCGTGGTTTGCCGATCCATTGGCGCGGCAATTGTACGCCGAGATCGCATCGATCGAAGAGCAGCACGTGACGCAGTATGAATCCATTATCGACCCGACGGAAAGCTGGATGGAGAAATGGCTGCTCCATGAAGCCAATGAAGTTTACAACTACTACAGTTGCGTGAGCCAGGAAGATAATCCGCGTATCAAAGCGATTTGGGAACGCTTCTTGGAGTATGAACTCGGCCAATTGCAATATGTCATGGAGGTCTTCAAGAAGATGGAACGACGAGATCCGGCAGAGATTCTTCCTGCGTCGCTTCCCGAGCCGATCGCGTACAAGAGCCAACGCGAGTTCGTGCGCAAGGTGCTTCATGACGAACTGGATCTGCGGGCGAACGGCACGCAGTTCGTGGACAAGAGGCAGGAGCCTGAGCGTTCGCTGGCCTATCGTCGTCAGCTTAACTCGGAAGGTTCGCCGACTCAGACGGTGGCCGCCGGCTATCGATGGAACCCGGGAACCGAACTGGCTGCCAAGAAGAAAGGAAGGGTAGCGGCATGAACCATTCGACAGATGCAGGCATGAATAAGACAGGCATCGATATGTCGCCGATCGACATAAAAGAATTGCTGAGCGGCGTGGAAGCGTCAGAGCCCAGTTCGCAGGGCGACGAACAGACGCTCGCGGCTTATCGCCGCAGCTATATCATGGAGGCCGACCCCATCGGGTTCGTTCCGGTTCCCGGCTCGTTGAAGGGTGCGGCTAAGACCGGTATGCAGAAGTTGATGGGAAAGAAACCTGAGGTCTTGCTCGACAAACTCGGCGCGCGTCTGGCGTTCGAGCGGGCCGGTACACGACTGTATGATGCGCTGCTAGACAAGTGCTCGGTCCGAAGCGATGAGGTGGCCGGACTTTCTGGAGGACTCTCCCTTGATCGGCTCCGGGAATTCCGAAATGAGGAAGCGCAGCATTTTATGCTTGTCATGGAGGCGATCAAAGACTTAGGCGCCGATCCTACCGCCGTAACGCCCGGCGCAGACATCGACGGCGTCGCGTCGATCGGGCTCATGCAAGTGATGACCGATCCACGAACGTCGATCGCGCAAAGCCTGCATGTGCTTCTCATCGCCGAACTGGCTGACCATGACGGCTGGCAATTGCTCATCAAGCTGGCC
This sequence comes from Nitrospiraceae bacterium, assembly GCA_025934615.1. Lineage (GTDB taxonomy): Bacteria > Nitrospirota > Nitrospiria > Nitrospirales > Nitrospiraceae > JAICXS01. The sequence goes on along the minus strand of JAICXS010000258.1, from coordinate 1,599 downwards.
GAAGAATTAGGTCAGGACGACATGGCGGGCAAATTCCGTGGTGCCCTCGCGGAAGAAGGGCAACACCTGACTACGATTCGTGAGTTCGTCGAAAAGTCATGCATGAGCGAGGCGGGCGTGTCTTGAATCTACGTTCTGCGATGAGTGTTATTCGATTAGAACAAACGGGCAAGAATCATCGTCTCTATGTGCTCGCATTGGAGTCTGGCACCTTCCGAAGGAGGCCGAGATTGCCTTGGGCCACGTGGCCGGTGTTGCAGCAGCATTTGAAGATTGTCAAAAATATTGCCGACGATCCGGGATCGATTCCACGCAGGTCGATAACGCGACTCTTGAGGACGATTCTTTGTGAATGGCTGACGGACCTGTGTCCACCGGCCATTCACAATCGGCCAGGCGTTTCCTTCTACGGCTCAGCTCCATCCATTCATGTCACGTAGTCCCTCGCTGGACGAAGTGTTGGTGCATGGCTTGACCGTGCAATGAGTCTTTGCCTGATACCGATGGCCGACCTCCGACTGTACTTTGTACTAGGCGGCGAACAGGAGAACTGCATGGGACAGACTCGTGAAGTCTACGCATCCGCCATTGCATTGCACCCGGGGCAGGCATCACCGGATATGGCTACCGGATCGATTTTCTTCATCGGCAATGCGACGGTGCTGATTCGCTATGCCGGGTTGACGATCCTCACCGATCCGACTTTCATCCACAAGCATGAGCAGGTCTCGATCGGGTATGGGATGCACAGTACGCGCCTTACCGATCCAGCGTTGGACATTCGTGATCTCCCCCCGCTCGATCTCGTCCTGCTCTCGCATTTTCACGGAGACCATTTCGATCAGGTAGCTGAACGCGAGTTGGACAAAGGTTTGCCGATCGTCACGACACCCGAAGCCGCGAAGGAACTGGGGCAGCGCGGATTCGGAAACGCACGCCCGCTTGAGACATGGGGAACGATCACCGCGGAAAAGGGAGATGCTCGTCTTCGGATCACTGCCATGCCCGGGCGGCATGGACCGCCGCTTGCGGACCTTGTGTTGCCGGAAGTCATGGGCAGCCTGTTGGAGTTCGGATCGCGATCGGGCGCGCCGCTCTTCCGCGTATACATTACGGGGGATACGCTCGTGATCGACGATCTGAAAGACGTTCCGCGGCGCTATCCTGAGATCGATCTTGCGCTGCTGCATTTAGGCGGAACACGGGTCCTCGGCATCATGGTCACCATGGATGCACAACAGGGCGTGGAGCTGATGCGGATCGTCAATCCACGGCGCGCCATCCCGATTCACTATAACGACTACGATGTCTTCCAATCCCCGCTCTCCGACTTTCAACGTGAGGTGACGGCGGCCGCACTGCATGAACGGGTTCACTATTTGAGGCATGGCGAAACGTACGCGTTCAACGCCCCGCCGAGCCCTTGCTCATGAACATGCGCGTAAAACCGTATAGTCTCTTTCGATCAAGATCGACGGGACGCCGGTGCAGTTGCGGTAATACCTTAGGCAGGAATAGAGGAGCGAGCCACAGCGATCCAACGGATGAAGAGCGGTGTAGAGCCCGGCAGCACCTCGGGCGCGACGTCGATCACGCCGG
>JAICXS010000162.1 GCA_025934615.1 Nitrospiraceae bacterium | reverse complement strand
AGCGGCGGGCATCGACCACGTACGGCTCAATGATGGCGCCGGTCGGACAGGCGCGGATACACAGCGTACACGATCCGCAGAGATCCAGAGCCGGCTCGTCAGGAGTCAGCTCTAGTGTCGTGAGAATCTCTCCTAACAAAAGCCAGGAGCCGAAGCGAGTCGAAACCAGATTGGAATGTTTGCCGATCCAACCGATGCCCGCGTGCTGTGCCCAGGCTTTTTCCATGATGGGACCGGTATCGACGTACCAACGCGTCTGCGCCTCTGGGGCGAAGTGACGGATGCGCGCGGCGAACTGGTCGAGCCGCGGTCCCATCACGTCGTGATAATCCTGCCCCCAGGCATACCGGGCAATGCGGCCATGGGCAGGGTCTTCATTGGCCCGCCGATCCGTGTAGTAATTCATTCCAACAGAGATGATGGACCGGCAGCCGGGGAGCACACGTCGGGGATCAGCCCGCCGCTCGGGATCGCGGCCGATCCATGCCATCATGCCGCCATAACCTTGGCGTAGCCATTCACGTAACCGATCAAGCAGCGGGAGCGGAATGCTCTCCGCTGGAGGGATGCGACTGATGCCGACAGCGTCGAAGCCGAGAACAGTCGCTTCTTGCTTGATCGAGTCGGTGAGCGTCATGGTTGTGAATTGCCATGGCAAATAATTGGGTAAAAGAAATAAATGAGTAATTGACGGTCTATTTCACATCATTACTTCATTTACTCCACTTGCTCAATAAGTTCGCAATGTCCCGGGTCAGGGGCCAGGCACCTGCGTGGTCGGAGGGGGAAGCGTGGCTGAACAATCGAATACGACTGCAAATCGCGCCGAGCAATGAGGGGTTGTGCACTTGCTGCACGTCCCAGTGATACGTGTTTTCCAGTCGGTTTCTTTGTCATTGAAGCGGCACGTGGTCAACCCGCCTTTTGAAATATTCGTCCATGGCTTTGTCGTGCCGGGGAAGTTGGCCACCACGCAACCGGAAGGGATCGGGATCCGGCAGCTTTGACCCTTCTCATTCTTCGCCATTCCAAAGTTGCACGTGGTTTCCGTTGTGGCCGACGAAGTGTGAAGGGGCTGTGCGGCGGCTATGCTCAGCACGCACAAGGCGACGATCCCGGCCGAAATGAATACCCAGACCTTCATTGGTTCCACCCCATGCAGAACACACGACACGACCATGCGCAAGGCATGCATCGTAGCATACTGACTCTCACGCATCGACTGTCTTTTGCCGCGTCAACACTAGACGGCGGTGAGCATGGCCATCTTCTGGACTGGTGCGATCGAAGAAGAGGGGGAGAGTCTTGAAAGGCCTGCTCGTTGAGTTACCGCTCAAGCGAAATAGCGGGTCCTTGCCAGATCAAATAGGGAGGCTTTTTCATGTCGACCGTCGCATTCGGATACAGACGCAGCGCATGGGAATAGGCTTTTTCCTGCGCTTCACGGCAGGTAGCGGCTTCAATCGCATAGGGTGAGACGATACGGAGCTCCAGTGTGTTCTCATCACAGTGGTGGGCCGAGACGTATAATTCGCATTTGAAGTTGGCATCCCCGATATATTTCGTACTGACCAGCAGCCGCGAGCCATCTTGAAAGGTCAAGACGGGGTCGATATTCAACTTCGCCATAAATGCGGTTCCATGGGTATGGGGACGAATCGTTTTGTCTGCCTCACTTCGCAAACCGGCTATCGTCGAACGTATGGTGCAGTTGCTTAGTCACGGACCGGCGGTATTCCAGCACGCTCTTGCCCGACACCTGGACCAGGCCTTCTTGGTCCAGCAGGATCAACAAGTCGGCTTCCGCGGCCAGCGTCCGCTGTGGCGTGCCGACATTCAGGCGGTAGAGGGTTTTTCCGTCGGGATTGCGTTTGGGACCATTAATAATCTCCGTCAGTCCATCGATAAAGCCATCGCAGCCATCATGGCCGTCACTGGTGTGCCGGACCTTTGTCCCATCGGGGATTCTCGTCCACGGTTTCTCAGAGGTCGGTCCTTTGGATTTCTCTTCATGAAACATAATAAACCTCGATTGTACGTTAGATGATGGGTGTGGCGGCAGCGTGGTTCGAATCCTATTGTTCGTACAGCTTTCTGACGTCAGCTTCGGTGTGACGGGCTTGAGAGCTCTGGAGACTGAAGAATCAATCGCGCGAGAGGGAAAGGAGTCCGCGACGAATAGAATAGCCAGCAAGGCTCAAAACGCCATACACCATGCTACGCTCAGTATTGAGATGGGTCAAGCCGTATTTCCAGCCTCGGGTGGCGTGCTTTAGGATGAAGAAGGAAGCGTAGCACCCTTTACGAAGTGGGAAATGCGAGGTCGACCAGTTCCGCGGCATCGAGTCCTTGTTTGACCAAAGCGATCAGATCGAAGCCATGTTCGATTTTTCGAATAGGATCGATATCGGTTCTCGTGCTGGGATGGGGCGGGACAAAGAGACGACAGCAGTCTTGATCGGGCTCAATCGACGTTTCGAAGGTGCCGATGCGTTGCGCCTGCTCGGTAATCTCAACCTTATCCATTCCAATCAGCGGGCGAAGGAGGGGCAGGCCCGCGGCTTCCTCGACGACGCTGAGATTCTCCGCGGTTTGAGAGGCGACTTGCCCTAGACTATCACCCGTGACAAGCGCCCAGCAGCGCTCACGCCTTGCCAACTCTTCGGCGATCCGGATCATCATGCGTCGGTAAAGCACGATCCTGAACGCGGAAGGCGCTTCCACTACAATTTGTCGCTGAATGTCTCCGAAAGGTACCAAGTATAAACGCGACTGGAATTGATAGCGGGTCAGCAGGGCAGCGAGCTCACGAACTTTTTCTTCCGAGGCCCGAGAGACATAGGGACGGCCGTGGAAATGAATGAAGATGGCGGTGCACCCGCGTTTCATGAGGCGAAACGCCGCTACCGGAGAATCGATGCCGCCTGATAGCAGGCATGCCACTGTTCCGCTCGTCCCGACGGGCAGCCCGCCGGGACCCTCTTCCCGTCCCATAAAATAATAGGCGTCTTTGATCAGCGTCTCGATATGGACGGTTAAGTCGGGATGGCGGAGATTGACCGACTTGCCGGTGACCTCGCACACATGCGCGCCGATCTCACGCTCGACATCCATCGAGGTCAACGGAAAGCGTTTGTCCGATCGTTTGGCGGACACACGAAAGGTATTGAAGGCCAGATTTGAGATGGCCGCCCCGATGGCGTGTTTCAATGGATCGAGCAGGTGGGGCGTGTCGTCGCCGAATGGAGCCGATTGCGCCAGCGAGAAATTCGCGATACCGAAGACCCGTGCAATGCGATCTCGCACGAGCGGCCATGAAGCGTCCGGCGACAACATAACCCGGATACGCCCTTGTAAGGCATCGACCTGCTTCCCGCCCACATCGCGGACGGCCATGCGCAGGTTGTGCACCAGCCGTTGTTCAAAGAACGACCGATTGCGTCCTTTCAGCGCCACCTCATGATAATGAATAATTACGCACCGCATGGTTCTTCTGATGCTAGGAATAGGATTGAGGGGGATGCTCAAAAAGGTCGCCTATTTCACCCGCCCGCCCCAAGCGCGCCAAGACGCGCCCTTTCCCGAGCAAGGCCGCAGCCGACGAACAACGGGAGGCGTAGCCTTTGGGCTACGTTGAAGGATGCTTCAGGGGCGAGAACGCAGTTGGGGATCTTTTTCAGCATCACCCCAATCCCTCAAGATACCGCTCTGCATCCATGGCTGCCATGCACCCCGATCCTGCCGCCGTAATCGCTTGCCGGTAGTGGATGTCTTGCACGTCTCCCGCCGCATAGACACCCGGCACATTCGTCGCCATGCCGTGCTTCGTCACGATATATCCGCGTCCATCCATCTCGACTTGCCCTTCAAAGAGACGCGTATTCGGGCTGTGGCCTATGGCGACAAAAACGCCGGCGCATTTCAGTTCCGATATGTGACCGGTCACGATATTGCGCAAGCGAACGCCGGTGACGACGCCCTTCCCAAGGATCTCTTCCACGACGGAGTTCCACACGAACGCGATTTTTTCGTTCTTGAACGCGCGGTCTTGCATAATCTTGGAGGCGCGAAGCTTATCGCGACGATGGACGACGGAGACCTTACTGGCAAATCTCGTCAGGAAATTGGCTTCCTCCATGGCAGTATCGCCGCCCCCGACCACCACTAATTCCTGGCCTCGGAAAAAAAATCCATCGCACGTGGCGCAGCTCGATACCCCGTGCCCCATTAATACGGTTTCGCCTGGGACGCCGAGCCAGATTGCCGACGCGCCGGTGGCGATAATTAACGTCTTCGTGTCGATCGTCTGTTCGCCCTCGACGGTGACATGAAGGGGAAGGGTCTTCAGATCGACGGATGTTACATCGCCGGCAATAAATTCCGTGCCGAACCGTTCAGCTTGCGCCCGCATCTCTGTGATGAGATCGGGTCCGAGAATGGCATGGCGAAAGCCTGGATAATTTTCCACTTCGGTGGTCAACGTTAATTGACCGCCTGCATGCGCGCCTTGAATGAGCACCGGCTTGAGGTTGGCGCGAGCCGTATAGATGGCAGCCGTCAGTCCGGCGGGACCGGATCCGATGATCACGACATTCTGCATAGGGTGGAATTTACCACAGGGCCTCATGCGGTTGCACGACGAGACGGCCGAGCCGGACGATTCATGAAAACCCCGTTAAAAAGGCCGCGGAGAAGAGGATTGGCGCTCTAGCCGGGTTCGTTTATCGGGCTAGGCAAATAGATCCCTTGACAAGGCGGCAGGGAGCGTTATCTTTTGAACATGGCGACCCGAGAACTGACATACGACGAGAAGAAAGCGGCAGAAGCGGCTTTTCGCGGGCTTCCTCCTAATCCGTCTTGGTCGGCCGCTGCCCGGGAGGTTTATGCAGGGATTATCACGGCCTGTCAGATGAAGGAGCCGTCTCAGTCTCTTGCCTCGGAGCACAATGAGGATTCAGCGGCATCAGTCTCTTTACCGGAGACGGAACCTGTCACGAGTCGAGCGTTGACGGTATATGAATCTCAAGAGCAAAAGCCGGCGCAGCTTCTCAATCGGCAGGAGGCGATCGAGGCGGGCGTGCTCGTCGATGTCACACAGATTGCCGAGCAGGTCGGCTTGAACCTGTCAGTCGGCATCAGCAAACCGCTGTGGGAACTGGGCATTACGGCCTCTCATCAGCTTGCCGATAAAGAATGTCACACACGGGTTCGGGATGTACTGCTTGCGCTCCGACTCCACGTCGAGCAGGCGGAGATCACGGCTCCCTGGATCAAATTCCCCGCGCTCCTTGCTCTTCCCCCCGAGACGCAACCGCAAGTCTGCACCTTGGTGGCGATTGCACACAAGGATTCCAGTGCGCCTTACGCGCTGACCGTCATGCTCCCTGAAGAGATGTCCGGGATCTCTGTCTCCGAATAATTCCTCCAACGCGATTGACTAGCTAAGTCAGCCAGTAATTGGTCGCTTTCCAGTGACTTAATGACACAATTACTCACTTACTCGCCTGTCGCTGTAACTCAATATACAGGTCT
>JAICXS010000393.1 GCA_025934615.1 Nitrospiraceae bacterium | reverse complement strand
GATTGCCGGCGTTCCTGACATCCTTCTGATTAAGGACGGGGAAATCTTCGGGCTTGAATTAAAAGCGCTGGGCGGGGCTGTCAGGCCGTCCCAGAGGCTTGCCCACGCCGCCATGCAGGAAGCCGGCGCGAAGACGGCAATCGCGAAGGGCTTAGACGAGGCCCTTATTACCCTGGAGTGCTGGGGAATCCTCCGCCGAGACAACAGTAAAATCACCGCGTTCCCGAAAGCATCACCGGAAACAAAAACAAATGAGCGAGCCGACAGCGGGACATAACTCAAAGGAGCAGCTACGCTCGATTATTGAGCGCGTGGAAAATCGCATGAAACTCGAAGTTCTCATAGGCCTTTGTGACCCGCGGGATCAGTTCACCCAAGCGCATGAGCGCCCAACGATCCAACTCCGGGAGGCGTTCATATGACACCGTATGGACGGCCGGATCAAAATCATAGAGGTTACTCAACATAAACCGGCACGTATTGCGGATCTTCCGATACGCCTCGATGAGCTGGTTTAAAATCTCGTTCGAGATGCGCAGGTCTTCCCGATAATCTTGGGCAGACACCCACAGGCGCAAAATCTCGGCGCCGGACTGCTTGATCACGTCTTGCGGCGCAACGACATTGCCGGCCGACTTCGACATTTTCCTGCCTTGGCCATCAAGCACAAACCCATGTGTCAGCACGGCATCGTATGGCGCCCGGTCGTCCGTCGTCACACCGGCCAACAGCGCGCTATGGAACCACCCTCGATGCTGGTCCGATCCTTCGAGATACAGGGCGGCCGGCCACCAGTGTCGCGGCTTTAGCACAGCGGCATAGCTCACGCCCGACTCAAACCACACGTCGAGGATATCTTTTTCCTTTTCAAACTCGGTACGGCGGCATTGCGGACAGACTGTTCCTGATGGAATCAACTCGGCCGCCGATTTTTGGAACCAAATATCGACGCCGTTTTTTGCGACGAGATCTGCAACATACCCAATGACTGTGGGGTCAGCCAATACTGTCCGGCATCCCGCACAGGTGAAGCCTGGAATCGGAACGCCCCACACACGTTGACGGGACACGCACCAATCGGGGCGATTGGAAATCATGCCGCCGATACGGTCTTTGCCCCATGACGGGATCCATCGCACGTGCTGCTCGATCTGCTCCATCGCTTTCTGACGCAATTGGTTGGTCTCCATCGAGATGAACCATTGCTCCGTCGCGCGGAAAATGACTGGATTCTTACAGCGCCAGCAGTGTGGGTAGGAGTGTGTGATCGATCCATGGCCGAGCAATCGGCCTGATGCCTTCAATTTTTCCACGATTCCAGGATTGGCCTTCAAGACATGTTGCCCGGCAAACTCCTTCACCACATCCGTGAACCGGCCTGCGTGATCGACTGGGGCTAGGATTTCCAATCGCTCGCCAGGCGTTGCCGAAGCGTTATGCTGAAGGACCAACACATAATCTTCTTGCCCATGACCGGGTGCGATGTGGACACAGCCGGTGCCTTGATCGAGCGTGACGAAATCCCCTAGCAAAATCGGTGAAAGCCCCGTTGTCAACGGACGTTGCGTCTCCAGAGACTCGAACCCTTCACGCCCCTTTTTTACACCGAGGATCGTATAGGAAGGAAATGAACAGGCCTTGGCAACAGACTCGACCAATAGATTGGCGATGATGAAGACTTCCGAGCCGACCTTCACGAACGCATAGTCGATATCGGGATGAAGGCACACGGCTTGATTGGCGGGAAGTGTCCAGGGAGTCGTCGTCCAGATGACAACCGAGACGCTTTCGACGTCGCTTGGAAAAGGCATGTTAAAAACGCCCGCGCTTCCCAATACGCGAGGAGACTGGGCGACCGGAAACTTCACATAGATCGACGGCGACGTGTGATCTTCGTACTCGACTTCCGCTTCTGCCAAGGCCGTTTGATCGTACGTGCACCAGAGAACAGGCTTAAGTCCCTTGTAGACGCCGCCCTTTTCAACGAACATGCCGAACTCGCGCAGAATGGTCGCTTCATAGGCCGGATCCATCGTGAGATAGGGATGGTTCCAGTCGCCGAGCACACCCAACCGCTTAAACTCATCGCGCTGAATGTTGACATATTTCTCTGCGTACTCCCGGCACAGTTTGCGAATAGCGAGGGTATCGAGCTGGGTTTTCTTCTCTCCCAGTTCTTTGAGCACTTGATGTTCGATAGGGAGTCCATGACAATCCCACCCCGGTACATACGGCACATGAAAGCCGGCCATGGTCTTCGACTTGACAATGATGTCTTTTAAAATTTTGTTGAGCGCGTGACCGATATGAATCCGGCCGTTCGCGTACGGCGGGCCATCGTGAAGCACATAGAGCGGCCGGTCTTTCCCCGCCTCTTGAAGACGTTCATACAATCGCTCCTGCTCCCACCACGCAAGCAGTTCCGGTTCCCGCTGAGGCAAATTCGCCTTCATCGGAAAATCGGTGCGGGGAAGATTGAGGGTCGTTTTGTAATCCATCATCAACTCTCAGCTACCAGCATTCAGCCTTCAGGTCAATCGGTATTGCGGGGGTCCCGCGTAATGTTTGAATTTTGGAAGTGAAGCTGAGGGGCTGATGGCGATAACTTTGCTTCGATTCAACTCACCGCCATCATGCGATCCAAGGCGATCTTTGCCCAGGCCTTCTCATCATCCGGCACGACGATGCGGTTCACGACGTGCCCTTCGGCCAGGTTCTCCATCGCCCAGCAGAGGTGGGGTGCATCAATACGGAACATCGTGGCACATTGGCAGACCGTGGAAGAAAGGAAAAAGACCCGCTTATCGGGCTGTGTCCGCTTGAGACGATTGACCAGGTTCAATTCTGTTCCCACTGCCCAAGCCGTACCCGGCGGCGCAGCGCTGACCGTCTGAATGATAAATTCCGTCGAACCGACGAGGTCCGCCTTGTTCACTACATTTTCATGGCATTCCGGGTGTACGATGACTTTCCCATCGGGATATTGCTTCCGGAAATAATCCACGTGCGCCGGTTGAAACATCTGATGGACGCTGCAGTGGCCTTTCCATAAAATCAGTCGGGCGCGTCGGATCGCCTCGACCGTATTCCCGCCGTTCGGCATATACGGATCCCACACGATCATCTGGTCGCGCGGAATGCCCATTTTATT
>JAICXS010000274.1 GCA_025934615.1 Nitrospiraceae bacterium | reverse complement strand
GCGGACGTCAATGCCGTCGTTCAAGCGGCGATCGGCGGCCAAGCCGTGACACAGGTGTACGAAGGTGAGCGATGGTTTGACCTGGTCGTGCGGTTCCTTCCCGAATTCCGCCAAGATATCGGCAGTATTGGCAATATCCTGGTCAGTACACTCGATGGCGCCCGGATTCCCCTCAAACAGCTCGCGACCATTTCCACCCCGACCGGCGCGTTCATTATCTATCGCGAAAATAATGAACGGTATATTCCCATCAAGTTCAGTGTGCGAGGTCGGGATCTGGAAAGCACCGTCAAGGAAGCACAGAGGCTCATTCAGCGGAGCGTATCCTTGCCTGACGGCTATCGGTTGGAATGGCATGGGGAATATGATCAGCTTCAAGAAGAAAAATCACGCTTGGCAAAGATCGTCCCGCTGACCCTGCTCATCATCCTACTACTGGTCTATTTTGCGCTGAGCTCCATGCGCGATGCGATGCTTGTGCTCTTTGCCGTCCCGTTTGCCTTGGTCGGCGGCATCTTTGCCTTAGTCTTGACGGGAACGCACTTCAGCATTTCCGCGGCGGTTGGATTCATTTCATTGTTCGGGGTCGCCATTCAAGGCGGCTTGATTTTGATCAGCCGCATCCGCGATCTGATCAATGAAGGATATGATTTGCGGACCGCAATTTTAAAGGGAGCAGAAGTGCGCATGCGGCCGGTTCTTATGACGTCGCTGGCGGCGGCCATCGGGCTGTTGCCTGCCGCCATTGCGACCGGAATCGGGTCGCAATCGCAACAGCCGTTAGCGCGCGTCGTCGTCGGAGGTATGCTGACCTCTCCCGCGTTGATTTTGCTGGTGCTCCCAGTGCTCTTCCAGGTGGTGAGTCGGCGTCGTCTTAGATTAGAATAGAGTGATAGACAGAGGCCGGTGAAGGAGAGGATGTATATGGCTCATTCAGTTTGGAATGCATTGGTCTTATGCCTGCTGGCAGGGGGGATGGTTGGTGGACAGGGGGTAATGCTGGGGATAGCCCTACCGGCTTGGGCCAGCGATTCATCACAAGTCACCCCCGTACAGATGCCCTTTGAGGCGCCACCGAAGCCCCAACCGGCGCCCGACACCTCGGTTCCTCCTTTAACGGAGCCATTAGGGCCTGAAGAGTTGAAGCGTGCCGAGGCCCTCTTGCCGATGCTGGAGGGCAAGCAGGAGTTTTGGGCGATCGGAGAGTTCGTACATTTGGGCCCGAGCGTGTCCCCCGTCCTGGTCAAGGCGTTAACGATGTCCTCCCCGCGAGTCCGCTACAACGCGATCGAAACCTTGCATATTATGAAAGATCCAAGCGTTGTGCCGGCCTTGATCGCCGTTGCGAAGGACCCGAATGAAATGCCGAAAATTCGTGAGCATGCCTTGCGTGTAGCCGTTCGGCTCGATCCATCGCTGACCCCACCCGCAATTGAAGCGATGGCCAAGGATCCGAACGGATCGATCAGAAAAGCCGCCGCGTTTGAATCTCGCTATGTTCGGCAGAGGGCCGTCATTCCCGTGTTGATCACACTCCTTCCTGATGACGAACGGTTTGTCTCCTTGACTGCGGTCAATTCCCTCTGGACTCTGACACGCTATGATACCGAGATGCATGATTGGGAAAGTTCCAGCAAGCAAGACCGGACAGAATGGACACAGGAGTGGAGCGACTGGTGGAATGCCAACAAAGAGACGTTCCAATTGCCGGAACCTCGGAAGCAGAAGAAGGTTCAGTAAATGTATGATTTGATGGCCCACTGATGTGCGATTCTTCTGACTGAATTCAGTAAATCATCAGATCAGAAATTCTTGCCGGTTGCCCAATCGATAATCGGTGTTATAAGATTATCAGTCCATTACGTATCAGTTGCCGAGGGGAAGGTGTATGGCGTCTTTGGAAATCGCAAAATTAGGGAATCCAGTTCTGCGCAAGAAGGCCGAGCCGGTGCCGCAGGGTGAGATCGATACGCCGGCGTTTCAGCAGTTTATCGATGACATGTTTGAAACCATGGTCGAGGCCGAAGGTATCGGGTTGGCGGCCCCACAAGTGTCTCGCTCTCAGCAGGTCGTGGTGATGGATCTTCCCGGGGAAGGGGGATTTCCAAAAACAGTGCTCATCAATCCGAAGATCGTCTTTTATGGCCCTCAGCAAGTGGATAACTGGGAAGGCTGCCTCAGCGTCGATGGCCTCCGCGGCAAAGTCACGCGCCCGTCGATGGTACGCGTTCAGGGATTGGATCGCTATGGTGCGCCTGTCGATTTCGAGGCGACCGGCTTATTCGGTGTCTGTATTCAACATGAATTGGACCACTTGATCGGCAAAGTGTTTTTGGACCGCATGACTGAGTTCTCCAGCCTGACTCAGCTTGAGGAATTCGATCGGTTCTGGAAGCAGGAAGATGCGGCCGTCATCTAAATCAGTTACCGAGTTCTTAACTATGAGTTCCGACCAGAATTCTGTCCTCGGCACGCAGGACTCAGGACGCAGGACTTCTCGAGTGTGAAGCCTCTCCTTCGTATTCTTCGTTACATTCGACCGTATCGTTATCTGGCACTGCTGACTCTGGCATGTGCCGGGCTCACGACCGCGCTTGAGCTGATCCCACCATGGCTGACGAAGATTGTGATCGACGATGTGATCCAGGCTCACCAACCTGTGCTCTTGCCGTGGATCATCGGCGGTCTCGTCATGACCTATGGCTTGAGAAATATCTTCGGCTCCTTGCGTATTCGGTTGAACAATATGCTGGAGCAGAAGGTGGTGTACGACCTGCGCGATCAGGTCTTCTCGGCTTTACAGCGGCTGTCGATCAGCTATTACGAGAACCGATCGACGGGTGAAATCATGTCGCGGGTCAATAACGATACCGAACATGTGGAGCGGATTTTCATCGATGGGCTGGAAGCCATGTTGACCGCCTCGCTGACCTTGGTTGGAATCACGGTGATGCTTTTTTGGCTCAATTGGAAACTCGCGCTGCTGTCTTTGATTCCAATCCCATTGCTCGTCCTATCTGCGTCCATCTTTACGAAACGCATGCATGGCTACTACCACGACATCCGGCGGAGCGCGGCGGATCTCAACGCCTATTTGCAGGACGCCATTTCTGGGATTCGAGAGACGATCGGATTCAACCAGCAGAACGCGGAGCGGGAGCGCTTCAATAGACTTAGTTACGACTATAGTCAGAGCAATCTCAAGGCCATGTACCTGTGGTCGCTCTATTCTCCCAGCATGATGTTCGTCGGTAGTCTGGGCACGATACTCATTCTCTGGTTTGGGTCGAAGGAGGTGCTTTCGGGAGCATTAACACTGGGCGAATTGGTGATGTTCCTCGGGTACCTCGCGTTGTTTTACGTGCCTATCAATCAAATTCACTCGGTGAACCATTTGCTTCAGCATGCCTTGGCCGCCAGCGAGCGGGTCTTCGAGGTGTTGGATACGCAACCCGATGTGCAAGACCGGTCGGGGGTCCAGGCTCCGGTAGAACGGTTGCATGGAGGCGTGCGGTTTGAGCGTGTCGCATTTGCGTATCGTGACGACGTGCCGGTGTTGAAAGAGATCACACTTGATGTCAAACCAGGCGAGCGTATTGCTTTGGTGGGACCAAGCGGCGCGGGCAAAAGTAGTCTCCTGAAATTGTTGATGCGCTTCTATGACGTAAAAGCGGGCGGCATTCTCATGGATGGGTATGATGTGCGGGATCTTCCACTGGCATTCCTCCGGCATCACATTGGATTGGTGCAGCAGGAGCCATTTTTATTCAATGGCACGGTGCGTGAGAATATTGCGTACGGGGACCCCACCGCGGATCAATTACGCCTTGAAGAGGCGGCTCGGGCGGCACGGGCGCATGATTTCATCCTCGATCTGCCGGATGGGTATGATACATGGATCGGCGAGCGTGGAGTCAAACTTTCGGTCGGTCAAAAGCAGCGCGTGTCGATTGCCCGCGTGCTGCTTAAGAATCCGCCGATCGTCATCTTCGATGAAGCGACATCAAACGTCGATACCGAAACCGAGCTTAAAATTCGGGAAGCCCTAGACTATCTGATGGAAGGCCGTACGACGTTTACGATCGCGCACCGGCTGTCTACTTTGCAAGATGCCGATCGTATCGTCGTGATTGACCGAGGCTGTATTGTGGAAGAAGGCAGCCATGAAGCGCTGCTGGCTCAAGGCGGATTATATGCAATCCTGTACGAAGCGCAATTTC
>JAICXS010000352.1 GCA_025934615.1 Nitrospiraceae bacterium | reverse complement strand
TAAACTTCCTCTCCACGACGCTGTCCAGGGCGGCCGTTCCGCCTGACACGACAAACCCCTTCCCGAGAAAACGGTCTTTGACAGCCTGCGAAAGCGCTTCGATCGTCGTTAAGCCGGTAATACAGCCAATGGCTCCCATCAATGCCATATTCGTGGCTAAATCCATTCCTGCGACTTCGAGCGAGAGATTGGTTGCGGGGAGATAGTACATACGCGCGCGGCGCTCTTGGAGCTCAGCCGCTTGGTCACGATGCAGCTTCATCGGACCGTCATTGTTAATCAAGCACACGCCGTCTTCCTTCAACCCGAAGTAGAACGGCATCGTGTAGGATTTGCCATGCGTGATGACTTGAGGGTGGAAGATGATGATGATGTGCGGAAACGTGATCTCGCCAATCTCATAGATCGGCTCATCCGAAACGCGCACATAGCTCTCGACCGGGGCCATACGCTTTTCCGAGCCATAGAACGGAACAATCGTACTTTCCCCACCAGCATTGATCACCGCCGTGCTCAAAATATGTGAACCGGTGACCACACCTTGCCCACCGACTCCTGCCATTCGTATGTTAAAACGCTTCGCCATGGCTTTCCTCCTTACGGGCTCGATCTTTGATCGCTTCGCTCTGGTCTCTGCCTACGCTTTCGGGATGGCTTGGGTCGCGGCCGGCTTCGGCAAGAATTCTTTGTAGCCATAGCGCTCGCCCAGATACTGCTTCGCCTCGTCGGTGTAATATTCGGTGAACGCATATCGATCGTTTTCAACGTTTTTGGCGTCCTCCATCACCTTATCGGTTGGAATGGCGTACTCGATATTGCATGAGGTATAGGCCTGGATGTAGGTGGGGCCGACTTCGCGCGCAATCAAGACCGCTTTCTTGATGACGCTTTCTACCCGGCGCGGATTATTAGGAACGACGGTCGCCACGTAGGCGCATCCTGCCACCTTTGCCATGGAGACCATGTCCATTTTTTCGAACTTTTTGCCGAGGGGAGCCATCTTCAACACCGCACCGCGGCTCGTCATACCGCTCTCCTGACCGCCGGTATTGCCGTATACTTCATTGTCCAACATGATGGTGGTGAACTTCTCCTTGCGGAACCAAGAGTGCAAGGTGCACGAAAATCCAATGTCGGCCATACCGCCATCGCCGACCATCACGACAACGTCTTTCGGCTTATCGCCAAATCGTAGCCTCAATCCACGAGACAGTCCGCTGGCCACACCATTTTGATCGCCATAGTTGCCATAGACAAACGGAATCGCGGCCTGAGAAATAGCGAGGCGCCCACAGCCCGCTGTCCCGACCGTGATCGTGTCTTCTGGATTTGGGAAAGCAATGATCGCCAACCGGATAAACAACGTCATGGCGCAACCGGCACACATAGGATGCTCTTCAAGAATTTCCTTGAATGTTCCCATTTGGGAAACGGCCGTTTTCTTACCGAAAGGGCCGTGCTCGACCATATCTCGATACTCTTTCGGCATAAACTTCTCTAGCCCATTTGAAAATTTTACATAATCGAGACTCATCGGGTGCCCTCCCTTATGCAGATCATTCTCGCTTTTGCCTGGGTCGTTTGCATGAAATTCATTCGTACAAAAACACTACAACTACTTCACATTCAAAGTGATTTGAGCTATTGATCCTAGCAAAGCATTTGAAAGATTGTCAATGAAAAAACTACCACAGGGGCAGCTTCGCCCGCACGCTGAATCGTATAACTTGCGGCGTCACAATGCAACTTAACAGAAGGCCCACGGCAAACGAAAGAAGGCCTAGCCATATCCTCCAAGGGTAGGCCATTGGTCCTAACTTGGTCGATTCGCTCATTAGCATGGTTGGAATCTGATATTCTCTTGATTGCTCAATTGCTCGGAATCAGTATAGAGTAGCGACTATGCCGTTACGGGTCATTATCCCTGGTGAAGAAAGCAGTGATGAACATTGCGGCGGGGTGCATACTCGTCCCCCTATTCCTGATGGATCGCTCAAAGCAGAATGCCCGAAGTTTATGAGCCATGGGCCATGCGGTGGGGTGCGTAAGGGAGGATTCTGCGAAGTGTATCCTGAGATGATGTGCCCATGGGTTACTTTATATTTTCAGTTGGAAAAAATTGGACAAATCGAGTGGATGAAGCAAGTATGAAGCGCCATTCCAAAACAACCGCGGTCAAGAAACTTGGCTACAACGAACGACATGCCAAAAGTGGAACCGTTGCCGAGCTTCCCGACATTGAAACTTGGCCAAACCAATATAAGGGCTATGAAATCACGATTGAGATACCAGAGTACACCGCCATTTGCCCCAAGACAGGATTGGCGGACTTCGGGACTATTCGGTTGAAGTACATGCCCGATAAAGCATGCCTCGAATTAAAATCTCTGAAGCTGTACATTCATGCCTACCGGAATCTCGGTATTTTTTACGAAAATGCCGTCAACCGCGTGCTCCAAGATGTCGTCAAATCCTGTCGGCCTGTCTGGGCCATCGTCACCGGTGAATTTACCGCTCGGGGCGGCCTTCGCAGCACCATCGAAGCGAAATACCCATAGCGGCTTCGCAGCTTTCAACCATCCAACATCACGACTCAAGCCGCCAGGTTGATAAGCCTTCCCTTGAACCCTGCCGTAAGACGCTCGACCATCCGACTCGCGGCACACTTTCTTGACACAATCCAAATTTCTCCCTACCTTCTTATAAGGACAGGCTCCATTGCCGCCCAATCAGCATCTGCAGTATCCCGGAAAAGGGAAACTGACGCGGCCGCTGAGGACGTAGTATGAGACAACTTCTTGTCTTTATCTTAATCCCATGCGGTCTCGTCTGGTGGTTTTGGGGACGCACGCTGGAACCGGCAAAAGTTGTCCATGCTCAATTGGAAGCCATCGGTCAGCATGATTATCAGAAAGCCTATGGCTACCTCTCTACCGACACAAAGAGACGCCTTTCTTTCGAATCGTTTCAAGAGATGGTGCAGAAGAGCCCAGTCGTCGCCAACAATTACACGAGTGAGTTCCTCTCGCGAACGATGGACCACAATAGGGCAACCTTTTCCGGCAATGTCCGAAGCTTCAACAGCGAAAAAGTAGCGGTGACCTATGTCTTGATGAAGGAAGGAGACCGCTGGGTCATTCAAGAGTTCCATTTCTAGTATCCGCGTATCGCCAACCTCAAAAATCACTTCTGAATCATCGCCTCGCGTCAAAGCTACCCTGTTCAACAAACAGGTGAGAGAGCATGTGGCTCATTCTCTGCTTGTATCTTGTTTTCGCAGTCTTCCTCGCGTAGGCTGACCGCCACATTTGTACACGCGCTGCCTTATGGCCACCTATGCGATCGGTGATATTCAAGGATGTTTCTCCGCACTGGAGAGACTGATCCAGCAACTGCAATTCGATCCGGCTAAAGATCGGCTCTGGTTTGTAGGCGATCTGGTAAATCGAGGTCCT
>JAICXS010000203.1 GCA_025934615.1 Nitrospiraceae bacterium | reverse complement strand
GGCTACCGCGTTCAACAAGATCAACATCGCTTTAGGATCGCCGCCGTTCAGGAGCGAGAGATTGGCTTCCCGGGCCAGCATGCAACTGATCGTATAGTGGAGCTGCTCATGGCGGAGCAGTTGTTCCGATGAGCGGATCTTTAACGGGTTCATAGTATACGCGAAGTCCGCGCGCACCCATGACAACTTGGGATCGAAGAGAGCCAGAATGCGGGGAGGCGAGTGCGCTTCGAGGTGAAACCGAACGGCGGTCTCCGCAGCACGCCGTCCAATTTCGGCTTTCGGCCGAAAGTCTTCCCATGTGAGCAAGCGATCCGGCACACAGCTTGGTACATCGGGAGGATCTTGAGTCCACCGCATCGCGGAAGAACACCCGCTAAGCAGGACGCTCACCAGTACCAGCGCCCACAGTCTTCCTTGCCGCCCTATTTGCATGCAGATGACGGTCCTCATACTATATTTATTTGCTACAGAAACCCGGTGATTGTAGGCTCCTTTCTGACAGGACTCAACTAGTCTCCATCTCTTCTGCTTACACTAGTCATTCTTCGCGTCGGAGTGTCTGACGCCCATTCCTAATCAGTTTTCCTCAAGGACGCTCACGTCCTCCCGATGACGACAGATCATGCTATCTCAACCTGATTGCTGAAAACGTGTGAGCCGGTTAGGGTGCAGGAGTTCTTGTCGTTTAATTTACAACCACAAAAAAAGAGGAGGAGCCACTATGGGAATCCCTGGAGTTCCGGCGGAAGGATTGCGGACCATTGGTCAGATTGTGCCGACAAACTCCACACGATTTCGATTTGACCAGGATGCCGCCTCAATTGCCGTCGATTTGGTGAGAGACCATATTACTGGCGCACCGGTCGTGGATTCCGATGGGCGGATCGTGGGGTTTATCAGCGAGATCGATGTGCTTGGCGCATCGCGGGAGGGCCATGATCTCCGGCGGCTTCGCGCGACCGATATTATGACGCGGTGCCCAATTTCAGTGCATGAGAGCACAAGCATTGCCGACGCGATCGATATCATGGGGACGTGTCATTTACTTAACTTGCCGGTACAGCGGGATGGCGAAGTCATTTCCTCTGTCACCCGTCACGATCTTTTGCGCGCGACGATGGGCCTCGGACCAGGTATGGAGAACGTAGAGTAAGTCAAAAGATCTGCTATATCCGACGACGCCGTCCAACATGCAGGTGAGAACCGCATCCGCCGCCGTCACCTCGTGAGCCCAACCGCTTGGCCTCAATGGGCCACGGCGTCGCGTCCCGCTCCAGCGTTGTCATTACATAAGCTCCCTGCCACTACGTTCTTCTCAGTCCCATAAACGGTAGCCATCGTCTCTACTTCTCTCTAGAGGCCTCTCCGGTACGTCATTAGAATAACGTAAAGAAGCATGCAACACACCGCATACCGATTGAAAAAGCGAAAGCTGTTGAGGGACGTTACAAGAGCGGCGGACCGAACGGTGGATAAGGCGGGCGAATGGCCGGCTCGGTTCAATATAGATAAGGATGCTATTCTTACCGGCAGCATCATCTCAAAGCCCACGAGCAGCCACCCGTTTGGCAAGACGATGGGCGAGCCGCATCATGGCAGCGGACCGGTCGGCAGGGTTGAGGATGACGTTCAGCACATGCATCCGAGTCTGGTCTGAAAACGCGGCCTCGAGGGCTTGAATCAGGTCGCCATGCGTGCTGACGCGATGAGAAACGCCGCCTCCCACGAGATCGCAAATCTTTTCATAATGCCATTCGTGCACATCGTTGAATGGTCCGTCAAGAATTTCCCGTTCCGTTGAATAGCCCCGATTATTGAGAATGATGACGATTGGGATCTGGCCATAGCGTACACAGGTACTTAATTCCGAGCCGGTCATCTGGAAGGCTCCGTCGCCCACGAGAACGATCGGGCGTAAGGCTGAATCGGCGAATCCCGCTCCCACCGCGGCCGGCACGGCAAATCCCATCGTCGTATAGTAGGCAGGGGACATAAATTCGCTGCGGCGGCGTACGCGCAAATCGGCTCCCGCGAACAATGACTCCCCGATGTCGGCGATGACCAGCGTCTTCTCGTCCAATAGTGTTTCGAGATGGCTAAAGAGACCGCGAAGACTAGCCGGACTCTGAACCGCCGGCACTTCCGGCAAGGCGCCTTCGCAGACTGGGAGCGCCCGCCCAGGAAAGCGCGGCATCGGCGCGGCGATCAAGGCGCGCACAAAATCCTCGAAGTAGACGCCTTCATAGCGATGATGTTTAATTGTGACGGCATCGGCTGTCGCGTGGACAGTCCGCCCGGCTTGCATGACCGGCGACTGTGGATCGAGATCTTCCAAATCCGTGAGTATTGACCCGAGCATCACGAGACAATCCGCTTCATTGACGAAGTGCTGCACCTCATCGTGGCCGATCAACCCGCCATAGACGCCGATAAACAGCGGATGATCCTCCCGGATCACCGATTTCCCCAACAGCGTGGAGGCGACCGGGATATTCATACGCTCGATAAACTGCGCCAGATCGTCCTGCATGTGGAAGCGATGTACTTCAGCGCCGACCAGGAGCACCGGTCGTTCCACAATAGCGAGCATTTCCCGCACCTCGGTGACGGCTTCAGATAAAGCAGCCGGATCGCTTAGATCGGGCGCGAACGACGGCCGCGACGTCGCAATATGAATGGGGGTATGGACCAGATCGCGGGGGATTTCAAAGTAGACGGGACGCTTGTAGTGCAGCAGCGCCGCCAAAGCACGATCGATTTCACGTTCCGCTGTCAAAGGATCGTCTAAGATGACGGCCGCCACCGTGATCTTTTCAAACACTTCCTTCTGCGTCGTGAAGTCGCGCACCATATGATGTAAAAGGGGATTGCGAACACGTTCAGAGAGACCAGGCGAGCCCGACAGCAGCACGACGGGCGACCGCTCGGCATAGGCGCACGCCACGGCATTGACGACATTGAGGCCGCCGACGCAATAGGTCACGCAAGCGCCGCCGATTCCATTGATCCGTGCATAGGCGTCCGCCGCATAGCCGGCACAATCTTCTCTCGTCGTGCCGATGTGTTGAATAGGCGACTGCTCGATAAGTTGGTACAGGCTCAGAACATAGTCGCCAGGGATGCCGAAGATGTGGCGGAGGCCCAACTTATACAGCCGGTCCAGTAACGTTGAGCCGATTGTGTGCATACCGCGCCTCTCTGAAAAACTGTATCCCGAGCCGGGATGAAAGTCCAGGTACAAGAAAGAGATGACTTTCATGTATGATCGCGTAAAGATCAATCATGGATGCTACTAGGCTTTTAGAATTCGTCATTCCCTGGCCTGATCTGCGATTGCTTCAATATTGCGATGGACGCCGATGAAGGATGATCCCGGTCCCGTCGTCCCCGCCGGCGTCTCACTCCCTGAAATCACCGTTAAAGGCGTCCTTCTCTCTATTCTTCTTGCAGCGGTCCTTGCCGCAGCCAACGCCTATCTTGGTCTCTTTGCCGGTATGACAGTGGCCGCCTCGATACCGGCAGCGGTCGCCTCGATGGCAATCCTCCGACTCTTTCGCCACTCCAATATTTTAGAAAATAATATCGTTCAGACCGCCGCCTCGTCCGGCGAGGCGTTGGCGGCCGGCGTCATCTTTACGATTCCAGCGCTCGTCATTGTCGGATATTGGTCGGAGTTTGATTATTGGCAGACGACCGCGATTGCGGCCGTTGGTGGCCTATTGGGTGTACTCTTCACGATCCCGCTGCGGCGTGCGTTGATTGTGACGGCGGCCTTACGATTTCCCGAGGGCGTGGCTACGGCGGAAGTGCTGAAGGTCGGTTCAGAGAGCGGAGAGTCTGCACCACTAGGAGCGCATCAGGCAGAAACCAGCAAGGATTTCCGGACACTGCTCGTCGCGGCCCTCGTTGGCGCGTCCATCAAATTCTGCGAAAGCGGGATGCGGCTCTGGTCCGAATCCTTGGAAGGCGCTGCTCACGTCGGGCGATCCGTCGTCTACGGCGGGCTGAATCTCTCACCGGCGCTGCTTGCGGTCGGATGCATTATCGGCTTGCAAACTTCCGTGGTCGTCTTCCTGGGAGGCGTGCTGGGCTGGATCGTCCTTTTGCCGATCTACGGTCTCATCAATGGCCCACCTGAGAGCCTGAATAGTCTTGCCGCAGCCAAAAGTATCTGGAGCAATCAGATCCGCTACGTCGGCATTGGAGCCATGCTGATCGGAGGACTATGGACCTTAACGAAGCTGCGCCGCCCGGTCATGGACAGTATGCTGGCGCTCAAGAACAGCTATCGTGTCTCGCTGACTCCTCCTGGGCTTGTCCATACGATACGGACGGAACGCGATGCATCGATCACGTGGCTCGTCGTGCCCTTCATGCTCTCGCTCATCCCGATGGCATGGATCTACGCAACTGTCGTACAGAATCTGGTCATCGGCGTGATCATGACGGTCATCATGGGAATCGCGGCATTCCTCTTTTCGTCGGTTGCGGCCTATATGGCTGGACTGGTCGGCAGTTCCAGCAATCCTGTTTCCGGCGTGACCATCGCGACGATCATGTTTTCATCGTTGTTGCTTGTCCTGCTCATGGGGCAGGGCCATCCCAGCGGACCGGCCGCCGCACTGATCATCGGAGCTGTGGTGTGTTGTGCGGCCGCGATGGGCGGGGATAATCTGCAAGATTTGAAGACCGGCCACCTCGTCGGCTCGACGCCCTGGAAACAGCAAATCATGCAAGTGATCGGTGTGCTGACCGGGGCGGTAGTCATTGTGCCTGTCCTCACACTGTTGCAAGCCAAGTATGGAATCGGAGACCTGACGGCGGCCCATCCTCACCCACTGAGTGCTCCACAAGCGATGCTTATGGCGAGCCTCACGCGAAGCGTGTTCGGAGCCGGATTGCCATGGACGCTGGTCGGTCTTGGCATCTGCATCGGCATCCTCGTGATCGTCAT
>JAICXS010000142.1 GCA_025934615.1 Nitrospiraceae bacterium | reverse complement strand
TTTTATCGACTAAAAGATCCTGGATGGCACTGACCGATCGATCGACGGCAATCTCCACCGCTCGCTCCTCTTCCACCTCCAGCACGAGATGAATCCCGCCCTGTAGGTCCAAGCCCAGCGTAATTCCCTTATTCGGCAACACCGACTTCAACCACCCGGGCAGCGATTGATAGAGGGCCGGAACCGATGGAATAAAAAACACCAGCGAGACGACAATGACAAGGCCCACTAATGCAAACCGCCCCCCGACTTTTTTCATCCTTGCTTCAACCTTTCCCTACATTCCACTATTTCATCACCATAGCTGGGAGCAGCCGGTGGGCCTATTTGCGCGCATCGAGCGCACCCCGTCTCCGTGTGCGCGCTCTGCGAGCACGGACCAGCCTGGCTGCTCCTAGCTATCACTCTTCTTCGTCGACGCGCACCCGCGCAATATGATCTCGCTGGACTTTGATTTTCGTATTGTCCGCAATCTGCACCGTCACGGTTTCTTTCCCGAGATTGGTGATCGTTCCCCAGATGCCGGATGAAGTGACAATTTTGTCCCCTTTTTTGAGCGCCTCCAGCATGGCTTTGAGCTTTTTCTGCCGTTTCTGTTGCGGCAAAATCAGCAGAAAATAAAAAATCACAAAGATGAGCACAAAGGGAAGGAAGGACAGGATTGTGCTTCCCGTGCTTCCCGATGCTGTCCCTTGCGCCCATGCAACCGACATCATCGTCTTCACAACCGAGCCTCCTCCGATCTGGTCTGCAGCAACGCCGAAGCGTCCTGGTCATCCGCATGAGTGTGATAGAGGCGAGCATGGAAGGCAGACCGAAAGTCGGCAAAGGCTCCCTTCGCAATCGCCGCTCGGATGCCGCGCATCAGCTCGGCAAAGTAATGCAAGTTATGCAATGTATTGAGGCGCACCCCCATCATTTCCTTAGCTAGAAACAAATGATGGAGATAGGCCCGAGAATAGCGAGCACACACCTGACATCCACAGGTAGGATCGATGGGTTGCTCATCACGGGCATACCGCGCATGCTTAATAACCACCCGCCCCGTGGAGGTAAACAACGAACCGGTCCGGCCATGCCTCGTCGGCACGACGCAATCGAACATATCGACGCCCCGCGCCACCCCTTCCACCAAATCTTCCGGCATGCCGACTCCCATCAAATAGCGAGGCCGATCGCCTGCCAGGTGCGGGACGGCCGCATCCAACATGCCATACATGATGGACTTCTCTTCCCCGACTGATAAACCGCCGATGGCATAGCCGTCAAATCCCATCGCAACGATCTCGGATGCCGCTTGCGCACGTAAATCAGGATCGTGACCGCCCTGCACAATGCCAAAAAGAGCCTGATCAGTCCGGCGTCTGGCTGCCTGACAACGAGCGGCCCACCGGTTTGTTCTGTTGAGCGCATCCTCGATGCGTTCGCGCGAAGAAGGAAGCGCCACACATTCGTCGAATGCCATGATGATATCGGCCCCAAGCGCTTCCTGAATTTCAATGGACCGCTCTGGCGTAATATGGTGTAACGACCCATCCAGATGGGATTGGAAGGTCACCCCTTCATCCGTGACTTTGCACAGCTTCGACAAGCTAAAGACCTGAAATCCTCCGCTATCGGTCAGAATGGCTCCAGGCCAGGATGTGAATTTGTGCAATCCGCCCATGGCCGCCACCACCTCATGGCCTGGGCGTAGATAGAGATGGTAGGCATTGTTTAAAATCAGGCCATAGCCAAAGGACCGCAGATCATCCCATTCGATACCCTTGACCGTCCCGAGCGATCCCACCGGCATGAATGCCGGCGTCTCAATCGTGCCACGAGCCGTCGTCAATGTGCCCAATCGCGCCGAGCCGTTTCCATCAGTTTTGTGGATGACAAATTCAATCATCGTATCTCATTACATGCGATCCGGGGCCGATATCCCTAACAGACTGAGCCCGTTCTTGATGACTTGTTGCACCTGCTGCATCATGACCAAACGCGCCGCAGTCAGTTCCGGGGTTACCGACTCTCGCTGTTTGATGACCCGTTCGCCGGCCGTGGCAAACCGGTCCTCAGAGGGCTCATCTTCAACCACAACCGGCATGATACGGTGCTTATAATAAAATGTGTGGAGCAATCCAGCCAACTCTTGCAAATAGAACGTAATCCGATGCGGCTCGAGAGCCGCCGCGCTTCCTTGAACAACAGAGGGATAGTCCGACAGCTTCCGGATGAGGCTCAGTTCATCGGGATCCCTTAGAAGATCTAGATTCGCCTCATGCGGCTGTGGCACAGGAATCCCACGTTCCTCGGCAATCCGAAAAACACTAGAGAGCCGCGCATGGGCGTATTGCACGTAATAGACGGGATTTTCGGCCGACTGCTGTTTCGCTAGGTCCAGGTCAAAATCGAGATGGCTATCGGACCGGCGCATCAGAAAGAAAAACTTCGCGGCATCGGCGCCCACTTCATCCATCACCTCTCGCATAGTGATGAACTCCCCGGCGCGCTTCGACATTTCGACTTTCTTGCCTCCACGTAATAAGTTGACCATTTGAACCAAGACGACCCGCAGCCGCTCCTTGGGATGCCCGTAGGCTTGGACCGTAGCCTCCATCCGCCCGATGTACCCATGATGGTCGGCGCCCCACACATCAACAAGCAAGTCATACCTCCGCATGAGCTTGTCACGATGATAGGCGATGTCTGATGCAAGATAAGTCCACTCCCCTTCTCGCTTGCGGACCACGCGATCCTTGTCATCGCCGAATGCCGACGATCGAAACCAGAGAGCCCCTTCTTCTTCAAATAACAAGCCGCGCGTTCGAAGTTCATCGAGCACCCGTTCCACCAACCCAGTATTCACCAGCGACGCTTCGCTGAACCATGAGTCGAATGCTACTCCGAATCGGGCAAGGTCCTGCCGGATGAGCTCTAACATATGCTCCGCCGCCATCTCACGGCACCGTTCCTCCGCTTGCTCTGCCGGCAGGTCGAGCAGGACAGGTCCCAGACGTTCCTGGACCAGGTCAGCCACTTGTACGATGTAGGACCCGCGATACCCATCTTCCGGAAAGGTCACCGGACGGCCATGCCGCTCCAAGTATCGCGCATAGACCGAAGCGCCCAGCAACTTCATCTGCCGTCCCGCATCGTTGACATAGTATTCGGTCACCACATCGTAGCCGGCTGCGCGGAGTAAATTCGACAGCGCTTGGCCGACCGCAGCGCCCCGTCCGTGCCCAACATGAAGCGGACCCGTGGGATTGGCGCTCACAAACTCCACCAATACCCGCCGGCCTTGGCCGAGATCGCATCGCCCATACGCTTGGCCCTGCGCAGCGATTTCTGACAGAACCTCCAGCCAAAGATTCCGCTTGATCGTCATATTCAGGAATCCGGGACGCGCAATCTCGACTCGATCAAAAACGGCTGTATGGCTGCTTAAGTTATCGAGAATAATTTGAGCTACATCGTGAGGAGATCTTTTTTCAGCCGAGGCGAGGGTCATTGCGACCGTCGTAGCGAGATCGCCCCATTCAGGTCGTTTCGGTAAATCCAATGACACTATCGGGAAGGGCTCGATGGTGAGCAGGCCTTTTTGCTTCGCTTGTTGCAGGGCGTCGTGAAGTGCTCCCGCAACTTTATCTCGGACTAAATCCACACCCACTAATTTCACCTAACTCCTTATGTTGCCGTCGAAAAACAGCAGGGGACTGTAGCATAACTCCTGAGTGAGAACAAGAAGAACGGGTTCAGCGATTGTTTTCATTTTGGGCCATCGTGGCACAAGCCGATAGAATGCGTTCGATCGGGATCTGCAGGCATGGCTTGTTCACACACGAGCGCACGGCCTCCTCTCCTTCGCAGCGACACGATGGGCCAGTCACTACTTTGACATGAGATCCTCGGGGAGCCCAACGATGAGGAGCGGTTGGCCCAAACAGCGCGACTGTGGGGACCTGAAGACTGGCGGCGAGATGCGTTAACCCGGAATCATGCCCAATAAAACAATTGGCATGAGCAATGACTCCGGTGATCGAAAGAAGATCAAGACCTTGCAGAATCCGAAAGGGGTGAGAATAAGTGCGTTGAAGGGATGCGACTTGATCATCATCCGCTGGTCCACCGATCACGAGCGGCGCAATCCCATTGCGCTCATATTTTTTCAAGAGATTGGCAAGCAACCCTGGAGTCGCGCATTTATGGCGGCTTCCGCTTCCGGGGTGGATGATTACTAATGGTTGAGAAGGCACTATTCCTCGGGACCTCAATCGAGAAGCGGCTTCTGCCGTCACGTCGAGCGGCAATCGCAGAGCATGGTCCTGAGAAGACTTCGATACGACTGACGCAATTGTGTCGAGAAAGCGATCCGTTTGATGAATTAGCCGGTGCCCCCGCGAGTTCGGCGATGAGACGAAAATATGAGGGATCCCGAATGCGTGAAACGCTGAATCAAGCCTACCGCCTGGGTCCGCCATCCATCCCACAGCCACATCACAATTCGAAAGCCACTGCCTCAACTCTTCATCCATCAGCCCCGTCCCAGACAAAATATTTGTCAGCGACGCACCTTCGAGCGCAAAACTTTTATGCACTTCTGCTGCCGCCATAAGAAGGCGTCCGACTTCCTGTTGAGTCAATAGACCGAGAGCATGATCCGAAAATGCAGCACGGAGAGCGCGCATGGCCGGAAGGGCAAGCAACACGTCGCCCAGCGATCCGGGATGCACAATGAATAGGGTCCGTTGCCTACTATGGAGTGTCGTTCTCTTGGCGTTCACTCTGCTCTACTATCTGTCTGGCTAATTCCGCATCCGCGGGAGTATTAAGATTAAGAAACGACAAGAGCTGCGGGTCGAAGGCTCGCAAGACTTCTTCCGCCACTAACCGTACCTGTAGTTCATTGTGCCCAAGCACCGCTTGTATTGATAGATTGTTGTTCGCCATCATTCGTTCGAAATAAGGCAGACACGTTTTCGCATAGACGGCGTGCATGGGCTGTAGTCCAGTTTCCAGGTTTGGCATCACGACATCATCGTCGCAACATCCAATCAAATGGCGGATAATGTCCGGATTTAGAAAGGGCATGTCACAGGCCGCCGCAAACACTCGGGGATTACGTGACAGAGACAGTCCCGTGTAAAGGCCCCCGAGTGTGGCACAGTTGGGTATCAAATCTGTCACAACCTGATGTCCCATATCTGAAAGTTGAGGAACTGGTTCTGCAACCACGATCAGAATCTCGGTAAAA
Source organism: Nitrospiraceae bacterium (assembly GCA_025934615.1). Taxonomy (GTDB): domain Bacteria; phylum Nitrospirota; class Nitrospiria; order Nitrospirales; family Nitrospiraceae; genus JAICXS01. The sequence goes on along the minus strand of JAICXS010000142.1, from coordinate 519 downwards.
AGGCGCTCATAGACAGAAAGCGCCCTCTGCACAAGGGTGTCACCACCTAATGTTAAGAATCGCTTGTCGATTCCCATCCGGCGACTCTTGCCGCCCGCCAGTAAAATCCCTGTGACGTCCTTCATTCTATTTTGTGGGACCAGGCGTGTTGCAACAAAGAAAAGGGGGAGTGGGCACTTCCCACTCCCCCTTTTCGTCCGGTACTAGACTGAAGCTTAGCGAATAGTAGCTTTTTGCTTTCTCTTATTCGCACGCCGGGTTAGCACCCAGCCTTCCAAAATCACGATGCCTACCGCGATCAATGTAGGATAGATGTAGGTCTCTTTCGGAATCGGCGGCTCGAGAATGGTGTAATAAAATGCGGAGACCGACATTTTCCGCCCAATGTCACCATTATGGCCATCCCACACGAAGAAGACCGTCGGAATATATTTGCCGACCTCGAAATAGGTGTCTTCATCGTAGTCGGCTTTCCGTGGACGACTGATCATCAATGTCCACCGACCGTCTTTCCACTCT
>JAICXS010000120.1 GCA_025934615.1 Nitrospiraceae bacterium | reverse complement strand
GTGACCGCGGTTTGATTGTCCGCTGCGGTCGAGAAGATCTGGCTCTTCTTTGTCGGAACCGTCGTATTCCGTTCGATGAGATGCGTGAACACTCCGCCTAAGGTTTCGATGCCGAGCGTGAGTGGCGTGACGTCCAGTAGGAGGACATCCTTCACTTCACCCTTCAGCACGCCACCCTGGACTCCGGCGCCAATGGCAACCACTTCGTCCGGATTGACACCCTTATGCGGTTCTTTTCCGAAGAACTCGCGCACAGCCTGAATGACTTTCGGCATCCGGGTCATGCCGCCGACCAGCACGACTTCATTGATGTCGCGTGCGCTGACGCCGGCGTCGGCAAGCGCTTTCTTGCACGGTTCAATCGTGCGCTGCACCAGATCGTCGATCAATTGTTCCAGCTTCGCTCGTGTCAGCTTCATGACCAAATGCTTCGGTCCGCTGGCGTCGGCCGTGATAAAGGGCAGGTTGATTTCGCTTTCCTGCGATGAGGAGAGCTCAATCTTGGCGCGCTCCGCCGCTTCCTTGAGCCGTTGAAGGGCCATGCGGTCCTTGCGGAGATCGATGCCCTGATCCTTCTTAAATTCATCCACCAGCCAATCCATGATGCGCTGGTCGAAGTCGTCGCCGCCCAAATAGGTATCGCCATTGGTGGATTTCACCTCGAACACACCTTCGCCGATTTCCAGAATCGAAATATCGAAGGTTCCACCGCCGAGATCATACACGGCGATCCGTTCGTCTTTTTTCTTATCCAATCCGTAGGCCAGCGAGGCCGCTGTCGGTTCATTGATGATGCGCAAGACGTTCAATCCGGCGATTTGCCCGGCGTCCTTCGTCGCTTGTCGCTGACTGTCGTCAAAGTAAGCGGGTACGGTGATCACGGCTTCCGTCACTTTTTCGCCAAGGTAGTCTTCCGCAGTCTGCCTCATTTTCTGCAGAATCATCGCGGAAACTTCAGGGGGACTATAATGCTTCCCACGAATTTCCACATGCGCGTCCCCGTTACTGGCTTCCACAATCTTATAGGGGAGGCGCTTCATCGCTTCCTGGACCTGTCGAGTATTGAACTTCCGGCCCATTAAACGTTTCACCGAGAAAATCGTATTCTCAGGATTGGTAATGGCCTGTCGTTTGGCGATCTGTCCGACTAGGCGCTCGCCTTTATCCGTAATGCCTACGACAGACGGCGTTGTTCGGCTTCCTTCGGCATTGGCGATAACGACGGGGTCTCCTCCACTCATGATCGCCACGCATGAATTGGTGGTTCCCAAATCGATCCCGATGACTTTACCCATGATGCTCTCCTTCCTCTCTCGGGGCAGCAGCAACGGTCACCATTGCCGCACGCAAAATACGATCGTGCAGCAGGTAGCCTGGTTGATGTTCCTGAATAATCGTGTGTTCCGGCTGGTCGTTCGATGCGACGGTGGCGACAGCTTGGTGCCGCGAGGGATCAAATGCTTCACCGACACTCGTTATTTGTTTTATGCCAAATTTTGAAAGAGTTTCGGTAAATTGTTTAAGTGTCAGTTGAACTCCTTCGATAAGCTGATCGCAGTCTGTTATAGACTTTGAGAAGTTGACTGCTCGCTGAAGATTGTCGACGATAGGCAGCAGTTCCTTCAAGATGTTTTCATTGGCAAATTTGGTCTGTTCACGCTGGTCACGTTGCGCGAGGCGTTTATAATTTTCAAACTCCGCAGCGAGGCGCAGATATCGGTCGTTCAGATTCTTGACTTCATCGGTTTTCGCCGCGAGTGCTCGCTCTAACTCATCGGAGCCGGACTCCGCCACGTTGTTCTGTTCTAAGCCGCTGTTTGGATGTATGTTTTTATCCTGTTCGTCCACAACGCTCCTTCCTTCCGAACGGAGATAGCCACCGGCGCACTAAAGTCAACCCAGAGCACCTTATTTTGTTCTACCGGATTCAAATAATCAGGTGGTGTGCTCACCCTCGCCGCGGGTACGGCGATAGAGCAGTTCAAGTCCTTCGAGCGTCAGATATGGGTGGACTTCTTGAATGGTTCTGGATTCTGGGGCAATTAAGGCCGCCAGGCCACCGGTGGCAATGACCTGTGCTTTTTGGGAAAGTTCTGTTTGCATGCGCGAGACAATCTCGTCCACGAGGCCTGCATAGCCGAAGATCAGCCCGGATTGCATGCTGCCGACGGTGTCTTTTCCAATGACGGTCTTGGGGCGAATCAGTTCAATCTTCGGGAGCTTGGCAGTTCGAGAGTAGAGGGCGTCGGCGGCAATTCCGAGCCCCGGGGCGATGGCGCCGCCCAAATACTCTCCTGCCTGGGTGATGGCGCAAAAGGTAGTCGCGGTGCCGAAATCGACGATAATCAAACTGCAGCGATAGTGCGCATAGGCGGCCGCAGCATTGACCAACCGGTCGCTCCCGATTTCGTGTGGATTGGGGTAGAGGACTTTTACTCCGAGATCCAGATCGGTGGAGACGACGAGAGGCAGGCGATGAAAATAGGATTCAATCATCTCTACAAACGTACTCGTGAGCGACGGTACGACGCTGGACACGATCGCTCCCGTAATATGAGACGCTTGAAGGCCTTCCGTTTCAAGTAGCCCACGAAACAGCAAACCATACTCGTCGGACGTTTTGGACGCATCGGTCGCCACACGCCAGTGGCCTTTCAGCGCCCGGTGTTCGTAAAGTCCCCACACAATATTTGAGTTTCCGATATCGACCGCAATCAACATATGAAGCCGTTATTTGTACAGTGAATCGAGAGTTGCCTTCTGAAGTAATTAAGCAAGTGGTAATTGAAAGAGCTGCGAATTACTCAAGTATTTACTTCTTCAATCACTTCCCTTCCTTCTCAAATGCACCACATCGCCGGCCCGAATCGCGATCGGCGTCACGCAGGTGAATCGGTCTTGAGGATCATCCAGCATAATCTGCAATGATCCGTCGTCCCCGATTGAAACAGCGTGCCCTTCAATACAATTACCACGGTCCCCATTGGACATTTCTACACGCACGCGTTGTCCAATGGTGGTGCACCGGAGTCCATACTCCTGTTTAATATCTGCGATGCCTGAAAGAAAAGCCTCATACCGAAGTTCGAGTTCAGAAAGGAGCGCCGCTAAGAGCACCGCGCGGTCGAATGGCCGTCCCGCTTCAGCGGACAGTGACGTGGCCAAATCATGTAGATCGGCTGGAAAGGCATCACGCCACATATTGACGTTCAGCCCAATTCCCACGATCACAACGCCGTTCGCCGTAGCCATTCCGCTGCTTTCACAGAGAAGTCCTCCTACCTTGCGCTGCGCGATGAGAATATCGTTCGGCCATTTCAGGGAAGGCCGTAAGCCCGAGAGGGTTTGGATGGCACGCGCCACCGCGACCGCGGCCAGCAGCGGAACCCATGAGAGCCATCCTGAGACCTGATCCGGGGGCATGGCGCGCTTGAGAATAATAGAGCAATAGAGATTTTTGCCCGGTGGCGAATACCATTGCCGTCCCAGGCGACCTCGTCCTGACGTTTGGGTGTCCGCCACGACGACCGTCCCATCTGGCGCACCGTTCTGAGCCAAAGACATCGCGGTGCTATTTGTCGAAGGGGTATCCTGGAGCAGGTGCAGGGATCGTCCCAAGGTTTTCGTGCAGAGCGCCATCGTGATGGCCTGTGAGGTGAGCGGTTGGAATGCGCTGACAGAGGACGACATTAGCGCCTCACTTTACGAGACCGCCGAGATCGTGTTGTCGCCGCAATATCCATACTCAAATTCGCAGCCGGTGCTGAATGGGTGAGCGCGCCGATGGAAAGATAATCAGCTCCGGCGGCCGCCATTTCGCCTGCGATGTCGAGCGTAATCCCACCCGATACTTCCACGAGAGCACGGCCTTTGATCATCGCAACCGCCTGGCGAACTTGAGCCGGCGTCATGTTGTCCAGCAGAATGACATCGGCGTCGCCTGTGAGCGCTTCGCGAACCTGTGCGAGCGATTGCGCCTCGACAATGGTGCGAAGGCCATGCGGTCCACGCTCACGCGCCAACCGACACGCATCGGTGACGCTTCGTCCGTGCGCGCGAAGGAGCGTCAAGTGATTGTCCTTGATTAAGATCCCATCGCCAAGGGAACAGCGATGATTGACGCCGCCGCCCAGTCGGACCGCCCATTTTTCGAGCGCGCGAAGGCCCGGTGTGGTCTTGCGGGTATCGAGAATACGGGTCGGGTAGCCTTTAGTGGCTTGGCAGAACCGGGCCGTCAAGGTGGCGATGCCGGACAGTCGTTGAAGAAAGTTGAGCAACACGCGTTCTGCCATCAACAGAGAACGCGCGTCGCCTTCGATTACCAACACAATTGCCTTGTTCTCAGCTTTACTGCCGTCGTCAGCGGCACGGATAATTGTGATCTCCGGATCGATCTGAGCGCACACTTCACGCGCCACCGCCATGCCGGCGACAATGAGAGATTGGTGCGCGACGATCATTCCTCTCGCGCCAATCGGATTGGGAAACAGCGCGGCAGTCGTCGCATCTCCCAATGCCACATCTTCCGCTAGCGCCAGACACACGGCGTCACGAATCTTTTGAAGGGGTGGAAGGTGCATAGCAGGAGAGTTATAGCATGCTGCGAAGCTGCTGTTCGCTGCTTGCCAGCATGGATTGTTCGTGCGTCAGTGTTGCGATTCGTTGCCGATGCTCGGCGACGACATCGGCGGGAGCCTTCGCGACAAATTCAACATTGGCGAGTTTGCCCTCGAGTCGCTTCACTTCCTTCATCGCGTCGGCGGCTTGCTTTACAATCCGATCCAGCACTTTCCGGAGATCCACATCGCCCTCGACGCCAATGCCAATCGTCAATCCTTCCGCGACCAATTGCAGTATGTTTTGAGAAGGCCAGGTCGATTGATCGGCGATATGAACCGACGCCCGACTCAATTGTTCGAGATGCGCGTGAAGCTTCTCCAGGCTCATGCGTTCGTCCGGATTCTTTGCGGCGGCAAACACATTGAGGTGTGCGCCTGGCGGATAGGCGAGCAGGGCGCGCCCGGCTCGAGCCATCGTCACGAACCGTTCAAGCGCTGCAAACTGCTCTTCGATCTCTTTGGCTTCCCACGCGGATTGCCGTGCCGGAAAGGGCTGGATCATGACGCTGTCCTGAGTGGCTTCATGCGGCAGGGCCTGCCAAATTTCCTCAGTCAAGAAGGGCATGAACGGGTGCAGCAGGCGCATGACGATTTCAAACGACTCGACCAATGTGGCTTGGGTACGGCGTGCCTCAGTCGAGGCCTTGTCCTGCAATGCCGGTTTCACCAATTCAAGATACCAATCACAGTACTCATGCCAGATGAATTGGTACAGACAGCCGGCCGCGTGATCGAAACGATACTGTTCTAATGCGGTCGTGGTGTCCTGGATGGTTCGATTCAGCCGACTGAGCATCCATCGATCGGCAAACGATCGATCCCCCGGTCTTGCACTTTCGCGGGGCCCCTCCCCATGCATCAGTATGAAACGCGCCGCGTTCCAGATTTTGTTGGCAAAATTTCGATACCCTTCGATCCGCTCTTCCGCCAGCTTGATATCCCGTCCCGGTGACGCCATGGACGCGAGCGTAAAGCGCAGCGCATCGGTGCCGTAGTCTCCCATGATGCTGAGCGGATCGATGACGTTGCCCTTCGACTTGCTCATCTTCTGGCCTTCTGCATCGCGGACGAGCGCATGGATATACACGTCGCGAAACGGCACATCTCCCATGAACTTCAAGCCCATCATGATCATGCGGGCGACCCAGAAGAAGAGAATGTCGAGTCCGGTGACTAAGGTCGAGGTCGGGTAAAACTTCTTGAGTTCCGGAGTCTGATCGGGCCAGCCAAGCGTGGAGAACGGCCACAGGGCAGAAGAAAACCAGGTATCGAGGACGTCCGACTCTTGAAGGAAGTCATGCTGGCCGCAGTCGGGGCAGTGGGTGGGGGCCCGCAAGGCCACGATCGGTTTTGCCTTCGCTGAAAAGCTGTACGATCGTTTTGTACTAGTGGTCAGCGCGGTCTGAATCGTGCTGTCTTCGTTGCACTGACGGCAGTACCAAGCCGGAATCCGATGGCCCCACCAGATTTGACGGGAGATGCACCAATCTTGGATGTCCCGCATCCAGCCTAGATAATTGTTCGTCCAGCTTTCCGGAATGATGCGGATGCGGCCGTCCTCCACTGCCGTGATCGCCGGGTCGGCCAGGGGTTGAATGTTGACGAACCACTGCGGGGACAAATAGGGTTCGACCACGGTTTTACATCGGTAGCACTTTCCAATGGCCATCTTATGATCTTCGACCTTAACGAGTAGCTCCCGTACTTGGAGCAGCTCCTCAAGTTTTGGTCGCGC
>JAICXS010000276.1 GCA_025934615.1 Nitrospiraceae bacterium | reverse complement strand
GGCGGCCATTTGCTGGACAGCAAAGTTCAGCCACATTGTGATGTTATTTGCCATTGGTCAACTCCTTGAAACTCTCTTCGAAGTTAAAAGGCCGCAAAACCTTTCCAATAAACCAATACCCAAAGTCGAAATCCTTATCTCGGCCGCCACGCAGCCCATATTTAGGGCATACGTGTCCAGTCAACCACCATATACCGGTAAGGTTGCGCATCCATCCACTACGGATGTACCCCCGCCGTACAGCAAGCACCTCATCAGTCTGCAAATCCAGCACAATCAATTCGCCTCCAGCGATGCCTAACTCTCTGTCATGTGGCCGCGTGATACCTCGCCACGTGTAGCCATAACGGCTCTTAAGTACATCCGTGTGCTCTTTAATCCGTGTGCTCTTTAATCATGGTGTTGATGTCGCGGGCGTTGTAACCAAAGTAACGTTCGTATTTAGTATCGGCATCAGATTTAAAGAAATAGGACGGGTGAAGAGATTTTTGCCCCCATCGCAGCTTTCTGTTTGTCTCAGTAGACATTTCGAAAAATTTGTATCGTTTAGGGTCCACGAAAAGAAACTCTGCACCCGTCGCTTCCCCATCAACATACCCATACGGATCCTCCAGCGCATACAGATCTTCGAGTTCAAAATCCGTGGCATGTTTCCTCGGCCGCATCATATACAGTCCTTCGACGTTCTCTACCGTTTTGAAAATGAACTCGCCTGCCTCGGTTTTGCACAGATGATTGAAATACTCCTCGCTCGTCATCCCTGGCTTATAACCGCTGTCCTCGGGAACCGGGTTTGGGATTTGTATTGAGTGTGCAAAGCGCCCCTCTTCCGTGGCGAGCGGATCGGCCGGCTTGAGTTTGAGCCGGTCACAGGTGACATCCCCGGGCCGCGGCTTCTTTTTCGCGCAGCTTGCCGCAAAGGCTTTCATCTGTCGGTCAAAATGCTCCGCCACCGTCTCGGCCCACGCCGCATCGGCAATCAAAGCAAAGACGCTCACAAGAATCCCGATCAGAACTCGCTGATAGTGCCGTGCGATAACTTGTTTCATTCGTAGGTTCATCTGTTCACAGTCACGCATCCCAACCTCCTTGCGTGATGAGAGCATACCGAAATACATGTATTCCTAGGCATGATACGTAAAAACCATCGCGCACTGTAAGGCTGCGATACAGTGCGTGTCAATCGATTCTTTTGGCCCTAGACCAACGCCGCAGTCTCATGGTTTTGTATCGCAAAATCATCGCGCTGCGCCACAGAGCGTATCGTTCCCGTCGCACTGTAGAGTTCCTGCCCGGGACAGCATCGTTCAACGATGCGGTCTGTAGCAGAGTCTAGCCTGCACTATCCTGCATTCCTCGATGCATGGCCGAGCAAGCCAAGTCGCTGCACATTGGTCCTCCAAAGTACTTTGCGACAATGCGGGGTCTGCGAAAGCCCAGCGAAAAGTAGGCGTCCCCTATTTTTGTCCTTTTAGTGTTTGCAATTTGCCGCAAGAACTAACTGAGCTTCTTGCCGCCGTTGGAATGGCGTGATCGAGGTCAGATCTGGCTAGTGAGGTTTCACGAATTTACTGGGGGCCCCGGTCTTACCGCCCTGGGCCGCCCAAGTCATTGAGACACTTCTCCATCCCTATTGGGACGTCCCATCGGAAGTCACAGATTGAGACTGGGCCGGTACCCGTTCCTCGTGAACTTCCTCCGTTCGCAGCCGTACCGGCTCGGTCCGCTGCGTCGTAATCTGTCGTTTGGTCACGCGCAGTTCCTCCTTCAGCCGCAGGCGCTTTTCCACCACAGGCACTTCCTCCATCACCGGAATAATCATGATGTCCCCTTCATAGCGAACCGAGGCCGGCTCGGACAGCCATCGATTCACGGGGACGCGTTCAATCTGAATGTCTTCCTGCATGGAGGGCTCGTGGACCAGCACCTCGCGCTCCTGCACCGTTTTGGTCAGGCGCACCCGCCCTGTCTCAACTTTCTGTTTCTCGATGTGCAGCTCTTCTTGAACAATCGGCACGATGGTTTCTTCAGGCCCCGGGCGGGATGACGACTCTTGCTGAAGACTTGTCTGTTTCGTCACTGTCATCATTGAGGTCCTCCCGTGCCATGGTGTAGACCGTGTGTGTGAAATGTTTGTTAGCGCTGTCTTCCTAACGTATTGCCGGCGGTAGATGTACGACACCAGTAAAGCACTGATATTCGCGTCGGCATGATGCCAAGAATGTCGGCCTCGCACTCCTGCGTGGGTTGGCTTAAGTGCACACCCGCCCACACGCGAACGTAGGCGCGAGTATTGACATCGGGCTTCGTCATTCCCGCACGGGAAGGATATGCCAGGTCCGATATCCGCGATGAGGAGGCAATTGCTATGGTGGCATTAGGACTTCACGGCATTGAACGATGGCCCCTGATCGGTCGATGTCTAGTGGCAGACTGACCGCAGCAATAAAGCCCCGTGGGGGCGGAAGAGGAGGAGCTATGGGAATGGTAATCATGGGACTCTTTGATGAACAGCAACAGGCCGTCCGTGCGCAAGCGGCACTCCAGGCGATTGGGATTCCAATGAACCAAATGAGCTTGGTAAACCAGAATGGAGCGGAGATGGCAACGAGCCGCGAAAGCCATGAGGACAATTGGTGGGAGCGCCTCAAATATATGCTCGGCTTTGGCGTCCATCATGAGGACCTGCCTTACTATCATGAGGGGCTGAGGCGCGGTGGAACGCTGCTGACGGTGCAAACCGACGAGAGTCGGGAGAACGAGGTGGCTGGGATCTTCGCCGATTACAATGCGGTCGATATCGATACGCGGGCGAAGGAATGGAGGAGCGCCGGCTGGTCCCCGGATGAACAGATGGCCATCCCGGTCGTCGAAGAGGAATTGAAAATCGGCAAGCGGCTCATTCAGCGTGGGGGTGTGCGAGTCTATACCTCCGTGTCGGAAAAAGCGATCGAGGAACCGGTGACATTGCGAGAGGAGCACGTCGAGATGACGCGCCGGCCGGCGGATCGGGCCGCGACGGCATCAGACCTGAGCGCAGTTGACGCGCCGATCGAGATCACGGAGACGGCGGAAGAGCCGGTCGTCAGCAAGCAAGCCAAAGTCGTCGAAGAAGTGGTGCTGCAGAAGGGCCGCGACGGAGCGGACCGAAACGGTGAAAGACACTGTGCGCCGCAAGGATGTGGACGTGAAAAAGGCTTCATAGAGGCACGGGGGTAGCGACAGCCGCGCTACCCCTGCTGCTGTTCAGGTCGGCACGTAACGCTTAATAAAATGGAAGGCCGCCGCCCACCACACGATCCTCTTTCAACACCGGCGATACATTGCCGCTCTCAACCGAGCAGAGTGTATGCTGTGAGACAACCTGTCCAGCACCTGATCGACGAAGGAAGACTTTCGGCCGCTTGTATACGGCATTGGGCGCAACCGGGCAGTCTCTTTGGGACGATCGTAAAGGCCTGTCTCTTGCATTGCTTATTGTTCCGAAGAACGTTCCGCCTCGTTCACCGGTCTAATGCTTCATGATGGAGGACGCGATGAATCCTAAACTCGCAAAGATCGTCGGCGCCAAGAATACCCAGGCGGTCCCCTCGTCACCGAACAGGCAGCACTCAGCAGGCACGATCAAGTGGTCGAATCTGAAAATGTGGTGGACGCTCTTGAAAGATACGTTTCAGAAATGGAGTGCAGACAAGGCTCCGCGCCTCGGAGCCTCGCTTTCCTACTATACGGTCTTTTCATTGGTGCCGTTGTTGGTGCTGACGATTGCAATTGCGGGGTTAGTCTTTGGACGGGAAGCCGCGCAAGCGGCCATGATGGCACAAATTGAGAGCCTCGTGGGACCGCAAAGCGCGGCAGCGATTCAACAGATGCTGGAAATCGCGCAGAAGCCTTCTAGTGGCATCTTGGCAAGTCTCATCGCGATCGGCACCTTACTGCTCGGCGCATCGGGTGTCTTTGCCCAGCTTCAAGATGCCTTGAATACGGTTTGGGGCGTCGAACCGAAAACCGGCCGTGGTGTCTGGGGCGCCATCAAGGATCGCTTTTTCTCGTTTGTCGCGGTCCTCGGTACCGGATTTTTGCTCTTGGTGTCCTTAGTGTTGAGCGCGGCGCTTGCGGCGTTCGGGAAGCTGTTCCTAGGCTGGCTGCCGGGAGAAGAAGCAGTACTTCACCTTGCCAACTTCACGATCTCGTTCGGCGTGATTACG
>JAICXS010000449.1 GCA_025934615.1 Nitrospiraceae bacterium | reverse complement strand
TGACGCGTTCGAGCCGCTTTTCGATCTGCCTCCTGGTCTGCATGTCACTCGGTACGGCGGTCAGCTCGGCGTTGGCTGAGTTGACCGCTGATCACGTGGCCATCCTCGCCAATCGTCATAGTCCCGACAGCCTAGCCGTCGCACGACATTATGCGGAGCGCCGTGGCATCCCTGCGGAGCGCATTCTTGAGCTCGACCTTCCCACTCACGAGACGATGAGCCGAAACGCGTATGAAGAACGGCTAGTGGGTCCGGTCCGAGCCATGCTTGAAGCCAAAGGACTCGCTGCGACGGTCCGCGTCCTCATCACCACCTATGGCGTGCCCCTGCGCATCGATGCGCCGCAGCCCAATGAATCGGAACGGCGCTGGATCAAGGATGCGGCGGAACGACAACGTTTCGCGCGCGGATACCTTGCCCAAATCCCAGAATGGGCTGCACAGGTCGCACCGGCTCCTCCCTTAGAAGATCCTTCGTCTCCACCGTCAAAACCTAAGGTACTTGAAGGCGATGGTGCGCTCTTCGAACAGGTGAACCGTGCTATCGGTGCGGCCATCGGGCGCCTCAAGCAGGCCGACTCTCGTGCGGCGCGCGGTACGATAGAACAATGGAATCAGCAATTGGCTCGTATCATGGTCCAAGCCGGAGGCACCGCGGCGCTTATTCGCAACATAGAGAGTGCCGACCCACAGACCAGAGCCAATGTGTTGAAGCTTCGCGAGCAGGTTCTATCGGCCCAGACCGCAATCCGTGCGCTGACCGAGGTCCCGTCGGACACGAACCGAAAGCAGGCCTATCAACTCACCGATCGGGTATTCGGCCTTGAGGGCATCCTTCGGCTGGCGACGGCCGAGACGGAAACATACAACTATAAGGACGGCGACGCGAGCCTCGATAGCGAACTCACCTTATTATGGTGGGATCGAGACGAGTACCCGGTTGCGGGGAGGTTTCCAAATCCCTTGTTTTACGGAAACGGGTCAATCAGCGATCCTTCGTCATCCCGATTACCCGTCATCATTGTCAGCCGGCTCGATGCGCCAAGCCCACAACTCGCCAAGAATTTAGTTGACCAAGCCATAGAAACCGAACAGCGAGGGCTGACAGGGAATGCGTACATCGACTCACGGGGCTTACAACCTGATGGAACTGTAGGCTATGGGTATTACGACCAGGGCCTCCGGGACCTGGCCGACCTCCTTCGGACTCATTCCATTTATCCGGTTGTGCTCGAGGATACCGAACGACGCTTTAGCCGACGTGGCGACGCGCCCGAGGTCGCGATCTACGCGGGATGGTATAAACTGCGATCCTATGAAGATGCCTTTACGTTCAATCCAGGCGCCATCGGTTATCACATCGCATCCGGCGAAGCCGTCAGCATCCACGATCCTACCGAAGCCGGATGGTGTAAGAATGCATTGGAGCGGGGCATTACGGTCACGCTTGGCCCGACCGGTGAGCCCTATGTCGATGCGTTCCCGCTTCCCAACGAATTTTTTGCTTTGTTATTGACCGGCCGATACGCTTTAGCCGAGGCTTACGCGCTCACAATTCGCCATATCAGTTGGCGGATGGTGCTGTTCGGTGACCCACTTTACAATCCTTGGCGAGGACGCGGCGTGTTGACTGAAGAAGAGACTGTGCTGCGGCACGTCCGTTCAAGACAAGGCGTGCGTAACACTACGCCATTTGCATTGCCCTTCAACGATCCGCTCAAGGCTCGAGAAGATGCGAAGCGTCGTCAAGAAAGCGCATTGGCTGGAGCGCAAGCTGTGCTCGATCAACTCGATCGCCAAGTCCCTAAACCGAGACGTTAGAGTCTGACAATGCTCGTGTAGATAACCTTCCCAGACAGTTCTTTCACACTCCTTCTCCGAGAGAAGGGGGACAGAATAGAAATGACAAGAGCCGCTTGAGAGGACTCAAGCGGCTCTTGCTCAATATCGATCCTGAAATCGATTAGTTTTTCTTTCTGAGTCTCCAGGCAGCTAGACCGGCAAGTCCAGAAGCAAGGAGCACGACGGAGGCCGGCTCCGGAACTGTGCCTCCGCCAGTGATTGTTCCGCCTCCAATGGTGCCATTCGTAATCCCCACGGTAAATGGCTGGTTCGTCAGAGAGCCGAGCGTAGAATTTCCCGTGTATGTTTCAAACGCTACCCATGACGGACTCATTCCACCTACACCTGGAAAATTAAAGAAGTTATGTGGAAAGTCTCCGTTCACCGCAGGAACTCCAGCCGTGACTCCGGCCGCAGTCTGGGTAAAACATGAATCACAGAACACCAGGCCGGGATTCGTCGCTGAGGCCGGCAGAAAATTATAGTAGCTGGTATTGCTCGCCCCTGCAAAGGCGACAATCCCGCCACCGTTATTAAAGAATGTAGCAATGGCTGCGCTGGCCCCTGCCAGATTCGTCGAGCTCGTTGTATCGTTGTCGCATCCGCCGCAGGATGTATCAGAGGCTACGGCAATGGCGCTATACACTGAGTTATTGAAGAGCGACGCGTCGGGCACGCCCGCATTGGGGTCCACGTTCGTAAAGGGAATCCCGAGAGCCGCCAACAACGATGTCAGCTCCGAACCATGATCGAACGTCAGTACAGGGAGCGACGAACCTTGACGGGCGAAGCTGAACATCCCAGCAGCCTGTGCATTTGCTTCGGGACTTTGGTGAAAATCATCGTCATGACCGGTCAAGACGACGTTGCCGCCGGCATACGCAGCCTGTCCTATAAACAATCCCATC
>JAICXS010000268.1 GCA_025934615.1 Nitrospiraceae bacterium | reverse complement strand
ACCTTCTCCAATGGCTCAGCGGAGTCGGGAATCATGGCGGAGACGGTTTCGGACAGGCGAATCCACCATTCCGGGACCCGGCGCGAGAAATCCGTGAGCGACACGGGGGTGGCCAGTAGTAACGAGACGAGCAGTCCGGAAAGAATGAGAATGTGGGCGCCGGTACTGGCGAAGGAGTTACGTAAATTGTCCGCGACGAACTGGCCGATCGCCCCGCCGGCCATGCCTTTCTGGACCATGCCGCTGGAGATCGTCGGGATGCCGGTCAGTTCCAAATGCAAGAGGCCGCTCAAGAACAAGAGGACCACGGCCGATCCCGCGGCGCTCCGTAACGTCACATTCACCGCCCCATGGACGAAGCACCGAGTGCCGATGACCGTCAGCAAGGCCGGTAACAGATAGGCGGCGGTGCCGATCAGCCAAAACAATCCCGCCGCAAGCGATGCGCCGGCCGTGCCGATCATATTGCGGGTCGGCGGCGGCGTAATGGAGGGGGTAACAGAGGCAAAAAACGTCCGGTCGGATGGAACGTAGGAAAGCAGACCCAAGAGAATTAAAAGACTCAGCGTAATCAGCACCACGCCGATGACTTCATGGGGAAGATGGGAAGATTGAGGGGAGGCACCGCGAGCATGACCGCGCTTCGCCGTGGTAGAAACACCCATGGCGGAATGGTAGCACAGGGAGGAATTGAATTCAAAGAATGAGGAGTGGAGGAGGGCAGTGGGTCGCCCATAGTGCTGGCAGAGTGCGCACGCTCAGAAGTGCTGGCTCGATGCGCACAGTTAGGGTCATCCAAGATCTCAGAGGGGGCACAATTCAGAATGCGAATTCAATTTTGGAAAGGAGAACAAAGAGAAGGGGGATCGATGTGTGTTTTTGCACACGAAGTCAATTTGGGGAAGGAAAAGGCGTAGAAAGGTCCAGGAGAGATTCAGGAGGATTATCGGAGCTAAGAAGAAATTGATGCGAGGGCATTGGCGATGGCGGCGAATTCGTCTATCGAGAGCGTTTCGGCTCTTCGCGATGGATCGATTCCTGTTGTGGTCAAGGCATCGGTGAGCTGAGTGGAGAAGAAGCCTTCGTCTCGCAGCGAGTTGATCAGCGTTTTACGCCGGTGGGCGAAGGCGGCGCGAACGACTTTGACGAACACGACTTCCGTAGATCGCGACACGGCGGGGTGGGGCCGCGTCCGCAAGGTGATGACGGCGGAATCGACGTCGGGTCTTGGGCGAAAGCAGTTCTTTGAGACGCGAAAAGCGATCTTCGCGTCGGCGCGATATTGCGTGAGGATGGAGATAATGCCGTAGTCATCGGTATTCGGCTCGGCGACGATGCGCTCGGCGACTTCAGCTTGGAGCATGAGCACCATTCGGCTGATATGGCTGTTCGCCCCCAGCAATTTAAACAAGAGCGGCGTCGAGATGTAGTACGGTAGATTGGCGACGACGACGGTGCTGTCAGGCAGTGTGTCATAGGCAAATTGCAAAGCATCGGCGTGGCGAAGGTCGAGATTCGAGCAATTCAACGTCTCCTTCAAATATCCGACGAGATGCGAATCGACCTCAAGCGCCGTGACCGTATTGGGTAATTCGCACAGGGTACGCGTGAGTATGCCTCGACCGGGACCGATCTCCAAGACGCTCTCGCCCGGCTCGACTGCCGCGGCGGCGACAATCTTTCGAACGATATTGAGATCGATGAGAAAATTTTGTCCGAGGCGTTTTTGAGGTGGCGGGGGAGAGAGCGGCACGGGTCATCCAGGAGCCGACGTCTTCAACTTTTGCGCTAACGTCGTTAAAAAATTTCGGTACAGCTCGACTTCATCGCTCAATTCTTCGTCGAGGTCCCGGGTGAAGGACGGACCGGGCTTGGTCATGGCAAACAACTGGGCTTGTTTCTGTCCGACATGCTGAGCGAGCAACGGCACCGTGCGCTTTTTCCACGCCGCGACTCGTTCACTGCCGCGAACGGTATTGATATCCTTCGTCGCCTCTTTGAACACAGTGTCCAATTCTTGGATTTGGCGTTCAATTATTTCCACGGCCGCGTTCTGGTCCGTCATGGTTTCCTCGTGCGATGATGTTCGGCCAAGCGTGCCGCCATTTTAATGGCCTCAATCAAACTTCCGCAATCGGCCACGCCCTTGCCGACGATGTCGTACGCGGTGCCATGATCGACCGACGTGCGGATGATCGGCAGCCCCACCGTGAGATTCACGCATTCGCCGAACGCGACCATTTTGAGCGGGATCAAACCTTGATCGTGGTACATGGCCACCACCGCATCGAATTCTCCGCGGACGGCCTTTCCGAACAGCGTGTCGGCCGGCAACGGATCGCTGGCATCGATCCGCATACGTCTGGCACGCCGCGCCGCGGGAAGGATGTTGAGGCGCTCATCCTCGCCGAACAGGCCGCCTTCCCCGCCATGGGGATTCAACGCGGCCACGCCAATGCGGGGCTTGGGCACGCCGAAATATTCTCTCATGGCCCGGTCAGCGAGACGGATGGATCGCAGAATCATGTTGGCCGATAAACTATCGGGAAGTTGCCGGATCGCGACATGGGTGGTGACAAACATAATTTTTAACGGTCCGCCCACGATCATCATCCCGACTTCTTTGCTTTTGGTGATGTCGGCCAAGAGTTCGGTATGGCCGGGATACTGATAGCCGGCGAGGTTAATCGCTTCCTTATTGATCGGTCCGGTCACGACGCCATCGAGGCAGCCGGCTTGCGCTAAATGAACGGCCTTCAGAATAAACGCTACGGAGGCGGCGCCGGTTTTTTTAGAGACTGTGCCGAGTGGAAACCTGCCAAGCGGAGATTCCAATGGGTCGAGGACCGGAAGCCATCCGGAACGGTGGCCCGGCAAACTGTGCCCGGACACCGGAATGACCTTTACCGGCATACGGAGCCACTGCATCGTCTTCTGCATCACGGGCAGCGAACCGATCACGATCGGGCGACAAAGCCGATGCACGGCGGGCATGGCGAGGGCCTTGGCAATCACTTCAGGGCCGATTCCCGCCGGATCTCCCATCGTGATGCCGAGAATCGGTTTCGCCTTCGTTCGTGAATGGTTCCTTTCCACCATTGCTCGTCGCCTCTCGCCGATATCAGCTTCCATATAAATACAGGGTGAATCCCACATAGAGCAAGGCGCTGAGACCGAGCAGCCAGGGGCGCCACTGACCTCCCCACAGCAATTGTACGAGGCTCATACCAACGGCGATCAAGGCCAGTCCCATAGTGGTCATCGCCATAGGCCCCAGGTTCCAATTGGTGCCTACCAGCCCGACCGAAACAGGGAATGTCCCTTGAAAGACCATCGCGCCCGTGACATTGCCGACAGCCAGCGTATCTTTCTTTTGATAGAGCCACAGAAAGCTGTTGGACATTTCCGGAAGCTCCGTCGCCAGCGGGGCGATGAGGAGCGCCAAGAGCAGGGGGGAGACGTTCAGTTCAACCGACAATGATTTGGCGGCCGTCACAAACAAATGCGCGCCTCCCACCAACCCAAGAAGCCCAAGCGTTCCTTGGAGGCCGATCAGCCCGTAGGCGGGACGTGCCGCGCGGCGCGCGAAGAATAAGGGATCGAGACTGGCCTCTCCATCATGCTCGGCCGCAAATTTGGTTCGGATATACAAGCCATAGAGGGCGACAAGGAGGCCAGCGACCAGATATCGAATGAGGGGAATCGATACGAAGACGCAGGCCATTGCCAAGGCATAGGCCACAAGAAAAAACTGTAGGTCGACACGAACCTCTCGATAGTCAAGCGTGAAGGCCGCCCCGCGCTTGCCCAGTCTGGCATAGACGATTAACAGCCCGGCAAGAATCGGGAGCACTAATGTGCTGAGCATGAATGGCGCGCCGAGAATCGCGCCCAATCCGACCTCCGTCCGTTCTTCACCTGTGCCGAAAAAGATTGCGATAACTGGAATGGACGTCTCAGGCAAGGTCGTGCCGATTGCCGCAAAAATGCTTCCGACCGCGCCTTCCGGGACCTTCAGCCGTTTCCCCAACCACTCTATCGCGTTTGTAAACAGGGCGCACCCTCCCAATGTCACGACTACGGAGGCGAGGAACATGAGGATGTAGAGCAAAATATTCATTGTAAGGAATCATTGAAATGCAAAATGCAAAATGCAGAATTATCGACGGGGGGGGGTCCTTTCCCGTGTTTGTTTTTTAATTGCGCTCCGAGCCTGCGCTGCATCGCTCTTTTTGCCTTTTGCATTTTTAATTTGTAAGGGT
>JAICXS010000512.1 GCA_025934615.1 Nitrospiraceae bacterium | reverse complement strand
GCCGGTCGAGGCGAGCGGAGCCAATGGCTTGCCGCGTTCATACTTTTGTTCAAAGACCTGGCCGTCTTGCCAAATCTCCAACTCCAGCCATTCAGAGAGCGCATTGACCACGGAGATGCCCACGCCGTGAAGGCCGCCCGACACCGTATAAGCCCCTTGTTCAAACTTTCCGCCGGCGTGCAGGACAGTCAAAGCAACCTCGGCGGCGGACTTCTTTTGGGTGGAATGCATGCCGGTAGGAATGCCGCGGCCGTTGTCGATCACGATCACGCTCCCGTCGATCTGGAGCGTGACCTCGATGGTTTCGCCGAACCCGGCCATGTGCTCGTCGACGCTGTTATCGACCACTTCGTAGACGAGGTGATGGAGCCCCTCGACTCCGGTGCTCCCGATGTACATTGCGGGACGCTTACGAACCGCATCCAAACCCTCAAGCACTTTAATCTGGTCCGCGCTATAGCTATCCGACTGGGCCCGCTTCGGCGCCTCGGCGTCCGGCACGTCTTTCACATCTTTAGTCGCCATTCGTCTCCTACGTTGGTGAGCTGTCAGTCCTTAACCATCCGTTCAAAGCGCGAGTCTAAATCTCTGCGCAAGACTGATGCATCGAGGATGCTCAAACAGGTGATCCGGTAAGACCTCACACCTTAATCGGCATGACTACGCACGTAAAGCCGCTATTCGAGCCCTCTTTGAGCAAGCACGGGCTCAACGGCGTTTCCATCTGCAACGACACCGATTCACCGTCGACGACGCTAAGGACATCCAATAGGTAGCGCGCGTTGAACCCTGTCGTGACTTCGCTTCCGGTGTTCTTTGCCGCCAGTTCTTCCGTCGCCTCGCCAAAATCCGGATTGCTGGAGAAGAGCGTGACATGATCGGCGGCAAACGTCACCTTCACGGCGTTAGTTTTATCCCGGGAGAGTACAGCCACCCGCCGGAGCGCGCCTTCGAATTCAGCCTTGTCCAAAGTCACCTGCTTGTTCGTTTCTTTGGGCACGACTTGCTGGTAGTTGGGATAATTCCCTTCCATAAGACGGGACGTCAACAGCAGGCCGCTCTTGCGGAAAATCATGAGATTTTTGGTAAACCCGATCAGCGGTTCGCCATCCCCGCCTTCTTCGAGCAGGCGACGCATTTCTTGCGCGGCCTTTTTCGGAATGATGGCTTTCATCTCCTTGGGCGCATCCTTGGCGAGCGATGCGCTGATATCCTGTTCGGCCACCGCCAGCCGGTGCCCGTCGGTGCCGACGAGCCTTAGCGTCGCTTTTTTATCCGATGCGGTCAGCGACACCAGCAGTCCGTTGAGAATATAGCGCGCATCGTTATCGCCGACAGCAAAGAGCGTTTTGCGGATCAAGTCGTTCAGGCCGACACCGGCCAATGGCGTGAGACTCTCACGATCGATCGTCGGCATCTGTGGGTATTCGCTGCTGGGCAGTCCCACGATCTTGAACTGACTCTTGCCGGCCTGGATCGTGGTCCATTTATTTTCACTCACCGTGAGTTCAATCTCGCAGTCACGCAGTTCCTTGAGAATCTCATACAACTTCCTGGCGGATAACGTCACGGAACCCGGCTCTTCCACCGTCGCCTTGTAGAGCCCTCGCATCCCGATCTCCAAGTCGGTAGCGAGGATATCGACCCCGTCCGCCTTGGCCTCGAGGAGAATATTAGACAGGATGGGCATGGTATTCCGCTTCTCCACCACACCTTGCACCCGTTGCAAGCCGGTTAAGAGTTCGTCCCGCGAGATTCGTAACTTCATGAGGTTCTCCCCCTTATTGTCACCGTCCCCCCGTACAATCGCCGCAACACTTTTCACCAATTAGCTGAGCCTGCCGGATACTCCGGGCCACGACGTGTCTCTATCCCTCAGCCTTTCGTGATGTGATCCTTGAGGCTTTCCAATGTCGATCGTAGGGAGAGATCGGCGTCTTTCGCTTTTGCAATCTGCTTACAGGCATGAATAATCGTTGTGTGATCTTTCCCTCCAAAATGCCGGCCAATCTCAGGAAACGATGAATTCGTCAGTTCGCGGCACAGATACATGGCGATCTGTCGAGGATGGACGATCGTCTTGCTGCGCCGGCGAGACTTCATTT
>JAICXS010000057.1 GCA_025934615.1 Nitrospiraceae bacterium | reverse complement strand
TGTAGCATGTCCTGTCGCATGCTTATGATGAGTGCCGTCTTGACATTGGGAACCCTATTGCCAATTCAGGGCTTCATCGGCGATCCGCTGTTTGCCGCCACAAAAACCGAGGTTTACCGGCGGGTGGACAGAAATGGGATTGTGTCCTTTACCAATGTTCCGACGAATGAGACGTTCACAAAAGTCGATTTGGGTGCACTACGGCTGCGCTCTCGCTTGCCGATGAAAGAGCTGGAAGGGACGATTGCTCATCATTCTCGCCAGCATCAATTGGACCCGGCGCTGATTAGTGCCATCATTAAGGCTGAATCCGATTTCGATCCTGATGCCGTCTCACAAGCGGGGGCCATCGGGTTGATGCAGCTCATGCCCCAAACGGCCGTGCGGTTGGAGGTGCGCGATCCCTTTAATCCGGAGGAAAATATCGCCGGCGGGGCGAGGTACCTCCGCTACCTTTTGGACCGTTTTCACGGCAACTTACCGCTGGCGTTAGCCGCGTACAACGCCGGAGCGACACGGGTCGAACAATACAATACACTTCCGCCAATCCATGAAACGCGCCGCTACGTCAAAAAAGTGCTTCGGTTTTACCGACAGTATGACGAGCGACGGATTTCCCACCCTTCCTCGATCCGACCATTTTCCGCTCCGACATGGCCGCGGACTGTGACGCTTTC
Source organism: Nitrospiraceae bacterium (assembly GCA_025934615.1). Classification (GTDB taxonomy): domain Bacteria; phylum Nitrospirota; class Nitrospiria; order Nitrospirales; family Nitrospiraceae; genus JAICXS01. The sequence goes on along the minus strand of JAICXS010000057.1, from coordinate 7,985 downwards.
AAATTTTCAACATCCATAACTCGCTTCCATTGACTGTGCTGTTTCCAGCGCGAGCCGTCCAACTTCAGATAATCGGCGCGATAATGCGCGCCTACACTGTTTTCCCGCCATAACGCGGCTTCCGCAATACAGCGCGCCACCTGCACCATATTTTTGACCTCCAGATCGTGACGCATGCCAAAGGGACGTGAGACGAGACGCTCCCACTTGGACAATTGAGCAATCGCGCGGGCAAGCGAATCTGCGGTTCGTATCAACCCGACTTTCCCCCACATAAGCCGCCGCAAGGAGCTGCGGAGCTTGTCCGCATCCTCAAGCTGGGCCAACGGCCCGCCGTCAAGATCGTGGATAGAGGGAAGGAGATCCCCAGCGCCATGACGCCGAGCCGCAAAGGCAGAGGCAGTGCGGGCGGCCCGCTCACCAAATACCAGCCCTTCTAAGAGGGAGTTACTGGCGAGCCGATTAGCCCCATGCACTCCGCTACAAGCCACTTCCCCTGCCGCAAAGAGGCCAGGAACGCTCGATGCCCCATTGATGTCGGTCAGCACGCCGCCCATCTGGTAATGCGCGCTGGGCGAGACAGGGATCCATTCTTCCGTCATATCGATGTCGTAGCGCAAACAAGTGGAATAAATGGTCGGAAACCGCCGTTTCACAAACGCCGCGCTGAGATGCGTAACATCCAAATACACATGGCGCGAGCGGGTGGCTGCCATCTCGGACCATATCGCGCGGGCCACGATGTCGCGTGGGGCAAGTTCGGCTTCAGCATGGTAGCGGCCCATGAATAATTCACCCTGTATGTTTCTTAACCGTCCGCCTTCCCCACGGATCGCTTCGGAGAGAAGAAACGGAGGACTGGATGGTAGGTACAATGCGGTGGGGTGAAATTGGACGAATTCCATATCTTGCAGCATGGCTCCGGCGCGATAGGCCATGGCCATGCCGTCCCCGGTCGCGTTCGGCGGGTTGGTCGTTCTGGCAAAGACTTGACCGGAGCCGCCGGTCGTCAGCACGACGGCACGCGCCGGCAAGATGAATCGATCTCCGGCGAGTTCATCCAGCACCAGCGCCCCTCGACAGACGCCCTTTGTCACGATGAGGTCCACGGTAAAGTGACGGCCAAGCCACTGAATCCTCTTGTGCCGGCGAGCCTGCCCCATCAAAACACGGACCATTTCATTGCCGGTCGCATCGCCTCTCGCGCGCAGGATGCGACTTCGACTGTGCGCCGCCTCTCGGGCAAAGGCATACTTGCCGCCGATCTTATCGAATCGCGCCCCCCAGCGAATAAGTTCTTGAATGCGATCCGGCCCTTCTTCTACGAGAATCCGAACCGCTTCTTTGCGGCACAGTCCATGCCCGGCTTTCACGGTATCGGTCAGATGAATCGCGACGTCATCTTCTTCGCTCAAGGCCACCGCCACACCACCTTGCGCATAAATGGAATTACTTTCAAGCGGATGACCCTTCGTCAGCATGACGACTTGGCCGTGCTGGGCTAGTTCAATGGCCGCGCGAAGGCCGGCCACCCCACTCCCGATGACGAGGAAATCAGCTTGAGCCGGGGGCGCTTTTTTGGACATAGGGTTCAGAGGGTTCAGTAGGTCAGTATGAGTGTTCGATGGACTGCCTGATAGGATTGCCCGCGGAGGTGAGATTGAAAGCGAAGGCGTACCGGTTAGGAGGCATCGCTCGGCTGCTTCCGTGGAACGATATGGCGAACCGCCATGCCAAACGGGAGGTCTCCGCCTATATCGCTTAAGAGCGGAGATTGCGCGCCAGTCCACCGCAGCATTCCGTGCCCACGATCGCGCACGCCCGTCTCCGCAGCATTTTGTTGCCACTGACCTTGCCAATGGAAAAATACATCGATCTGCTCGCCCTCGATGAGCACACGCTCGATTGAGAGATCCAGCGAAATATGTGCGTACTGTTGAAAGTCCTTGGAAACCTCTGAAACCATCCGATCCAGAGAGTCACTCGGCAACATCAAGGCCTCCATCGCCGAGAGGTCCCGACGGATATAGGCGCTTCGCAGGTCTTCGACCGCCCGATCGAGTCGCACATACCGAGCATGTTCTTCTGGATACTGTGGACCTTTCGAGCCACATCCGATGCTCTGAAACACACCGGCCAGCACGTACAGCACGACAGCCAGTCTCAGCAGCGGGCAGGAGGACATGGCGCAGTATAGGAACTGCCTGGACAACCGTCAAGCGACGACATGAAGGCTGGGCGATGAAAAAGAAAGTTCACCGGCAATGGGTTATCTTGACATGGTCGAAGAAATTATGGTACCAGTGCACGGTTTGGAGAACAAAAGACTGAATGGCCATGGATGAGTGTGCCTTTTGCCTCGATTATTTCTCTTTGTCATTCTTCAGGAGCCTGCATGTCGAGTGTCTTAAAGAAGCGCCGTAAAAAAATGCGAAAGCACAAACATAAGAAATTGCGCAGGCGTCAGAAATTCTTACGACGCAGAAGCTAGCCGTAGTTTCAACCTACGCCGGAGGTCGCCATGACCGAGGGGAAAAAGGTCCGTATCCAAGTTCGCACGGTGAACGGAAGCTATGTGGGCGACTTTCTTGTTCCTCCGATGCGAAATCGCGTCTCGGATGCGCTGAACGAGGAGCAACGATTGTTTATCAATCTCACCGATGTCGTGATCAACGACAAAGACCGGACAGCATTTGTCGCGATCAACAAAAACCTCATCGAATCGATCACCCAATTGTAACTACCCTGGCCGGTCAAGCCACACTCATTCAGACTTGTCAGCTTTGAACCTTCTGCTCTCACTGTACGTCTGGCTACTCTTCTTGTAGCGCTGAGATGATAGCCTGCTGATGGCCTACTATTCCCGCTTTTATCCATTCATCCGGCCCTATCTTCCCAAAATGCTCTTTGCCGCCGTGCTCGTGGTCGGAGTCGCGTTGCTCAACCTGGCGCTCATCCGGCTGGCCGGTGTTCTGTGGGATCAAATTACGGTGCAGCGAAATCTTCAAGGCATGACGACGACCATCGCGTTCTTCCTGAGCCTCGTCATTGCACAAGGCCTGCTCTCTGTCGGGCATAGTTACATGACAGCCTGGGTGTCACAGCACATCATGGCAGACTTTCGGACACACGTCTTCGCTCACCTACAGCGATTGTCGCTGAGTTTTTTTGCAAAACGTCGCACCGGTGAAATCCTGTCCCGTGTGATGAACGATGTGAGCGTGATCCAAACAACTTTGACGGAAACACCGATTGATTCAACTAAACAGGTCGTCACGCTGATCGGCGGTGTAGCGTTCCTTCTCATTATGAACTGGCGACTGTGCCTTCTGATCCTCTTTCTCCTGCCAGCTTTGGTGCTGGTCGCCCGCTTTTTCGGGAAACGTTTGAAAGCGCTCTCCACACACATTCAAGATCAGACGGCGACGGCCACCACACTGATCGAAGAAGTCGTGTCGGGAATCAGGGTGGTCAAATCTTTTGTGCAGACGCGGCGTGAGGAAATGCGGTTCACCGGACAGGTACGAACCATGCTGCAACTGGCCCTTCGACGAGCACGTGTGATGGCGGTATTTATTCCGGCCATTACCCTGCTGACATTGGCTGCCGCCACCGCCGTCCTCTGGTACGGCGGCAAACAAGTGATCGACGGCGTAGTTTCACCGGGCGAACTGTTTGCTTTTGTTCTCTTCGCCGGCATTTTGATCGGTCCGTTCGGATCCGCGGCTCGCGTCTTCGCCCAAATTAAAGAAGCACAAGGAGCCATGCGCCGCGTCTTTGACATTCTCGATACGGAACCCGACGTACAGGATAGATCCGATGCCGTCCCCATGCCGCCGATCGCCGGACACGTCACCGTAGATCATGTGTCCTTTGCGTACGATCCACGACAGCCGGTCCTCACCGATGTCTCATTTGAAACGAAGCCGGGCGAGGTGGTCGCCTTCGTCGGCCCCACCGGTTCTGGAAAAACGACGCTGATGAACTTACTGCACCGGTTTTACGATCCGATCTCAGGCGCGATCACCATCGATGGCCACGATCTGCGCGCCGTCCGCCTTGACACCTTATATCGACAGATTGGACTGGTTCCTCAGGAAACCGTTCTGTTCGGAGGAACCATTCGCGACAACATCCGGTATGGACGCGAGGATACGACCGAAGCTGACCTGATTGAAGCGAGCCGTGCCGCCAATGCACATGACTTCATCCATGCGCTCCCGGACGGCTATGAAACAATCGTGGGAGAAAAAGGCGTGAACCTTTCCGGCGGCCAACGCCAACGCCTTGCCATTGCACGAGCTATTTTGAAAAAGCCTAAAATTCTGATACTGGACGAAGCGACATCCTCACTCGACACAGAGTCTGAGCGGTTGGTCCAGGAAGCGGTTGAGCGGTTGATGGTCGGTAAAACGACTTTTATCGTAGCGCACCGGCTAAGCACTATTCAACGAGCCAACCGAATCGTCGTGCTTAATAAAGGACGCATCGTCGAGCAAGGCGATCACGTCACGCTCATGGAGCGAAAGGGACTCTATCACTATCTCTATACCCTGCGACTGGCAGAACAAACGGTCGCCGATACACGCTGAGTGCTGCTGGAGAGTCGACGAAGAATTCGAGGACCTGCCGACGTAAAACCGCAAGCGAGTCGAGCAACCGCTGAAGATCGCAGTACTTCCCGAGCCATCGCAAAAGCCGTGATATGTAGGACCAGGCTTGTTCAAGGGCGCGGCCTTTTCCGACCACGCCTTTTACGGAAAAGTATTTCTACCAATCCACATTAATCTCCCTGCCAGGAAGTTAGTCTTCTCAGAAGCAGATCCGACAGCGCGAATAGGCCACCATGATCTTCTTGGATGGTCAAATGTGAGCCATGGCCATGAGCAAACAAGACCCGACTCGACTGAGTACAATCCTGGACTGCCTACAACGTATCTAGACAGGTACTCGATTGCACGTTTCTGTACCGCCGCCCCTTTCTAAGCCGTTAGAAAATAAATGTATCGAGACGGCGTATGTTTTGCTTGTTTCCTTGCACGAGTATAGGGGAATGCACCGATGAAGGAAGAAGAACGACGCCGAAGCAGGCGATACCGCGTCCGCGGATCGATCACTTTCACAGGACATGATCTAGACGGGAGCGGGTTATTCTATAACATTTCCGCCACCGGCTGTGCCGTGGAAACGCCGTGCCACGTGCCACTGCAATCACAATTGCGCATCTCGTTGCCGATGAACAACATGGAGCCCATCATCATTGATACGGCAGTGGTCCGGTGGGTACATCACGATAGGTTCGGGGTGGAATTTCTTCTTGCTGATACGACTCACGTGACCAAGCTAGGTGCGTGTCTCAATGGATTGAACATGAGTGACTCCAACGCCTCCTGACAAAAGTTGGCTCTGCAATATTCAGATAGCAGCCTGCATCATCGACCGCCAAGCGCACGCCACGCACTACTGAACAGCCTCCAAATACCAGGGACGTACAGTGGCTACAGACCCGCGGGGAGATAGAGAAAAACCTACTTACCGACGGTGCCTCAGTACGGCATGGCGTCACGCGAATTTAAGCCACTCAACGCTCGCAATACCGGCTTTGGCGCTTCCGGCGCTTAACAGGTAAGTCTTTTTGCCGGCTGTACTTTTTAGATGAGAACGCCATGCTGACAGCAGCCAGTCCGCCTTCTATATCGACCAAAGTCTTACGACGAAGAGGCAATAGCGGACCATCTCACAGAACAGCTATACGTCTACACGACTACTGGAGTGCAGGTGGTTTCCGAGGTCGGGAGGCTGGCATGAAGTCTGAGAAAGAAATTGTGGCGCTTCTTCGGGAAATCCGAGATTTTGTCCAAATCCTTGTCCTCCGGGAACATGCCGCTCCTTTCCTGGATTCGAATCTCCCAATCCAACGAAACAGCCGCAGTTGGTCCTTGTGTGGACATCGTACTCACCCTCGATACAACGATCAAGCCGACGAGACACCTGCTGATTCCTAACTGCATCCTGATACTCCACACACACCGACAGCGCTCATGAAAGGTACCAGTCGGTTGTACACATCCATTCTATTTGCCCCGCGCTTAGCGCACTAGAACTTCTCATCGCTTCTAAGAGACCACTATACAAGCCCAGCATAGCGAATATTCATGCTCATGGCTGACAGCCTGTTTCTATGCACCCTGACATAAATTTGACCCGGACTGACTAGAATTACACGTAGGTTATGTATTGATTTAAAGGGCATAACGTAAATCCTCTTGTTCGCTCTTGCTCTAAATAAATGCGTCGGCGTCAAAGGCTCATTTGTCTTGAGGACATCAGCCGCATGATATGGCATATACTTACTATCCGTGCGTTGCTCATCGTATTCCTTTTTCTGAACGGTAGCTGCACGACAGACTTTTCACCGCGTACCGAAACGCCATCCGTTACCATTTCTGCGCCCATCCACTTTGTTGTCCATTCCCCTCCTAAGTTCATGGTCTGGACGGACGAGGAGAATCTGGCAAATGCAATCGCCTTTACCTTGCTCGGCCTTATCGGTGTCGTACTCGTCAGCACAGTGCATTCCTTTGATTCCGATGTCGCCCTTGAGTATCACCTCCATGATCCTGCGCAACAGGTTGGATCGGCACTTCTGCAGTCCCTTCACACACAGATCGGCGGAGACCTACGGCCATCTCCTCTTCAAATAGACCATTGGTACGATCCTGTAGAGTTACAACGCTATTTTGCCAAAGGCATGGTATTGGAAACGCTCAATGAGAGTTGGGGGCTTTCGGCCTCAGGCGAAGATCGTCTTCATGTGTTTCTTCATCTTCGAGCCCGGTTAGTTGACCTTGCAGGCAAGAATGAGATCTGGGCGGAGACTTGTGTGTATGAGCGCACGGATAGAGACCGCGACCCTGTACTCGAAGATTTACGCGCTTGAAGGTGGACTCCTTAAAGACGCCCTTTTTGAGGCCCAACAGTCCTGTAGCAGTCACGTACTGAAGAGCCTGTCCGCCTATCTCGCACGGAATACGTCGAATTCAAAAACACAGAAGTAAAACCACGAGTACGCGCTAATGCGGCGAACCTGTAGCCGAACTCACTTCGGGCCCATGCACCGCCGCATTTTTTCAATGAGAGGGAGTTTTTGCATTTCTATGGAGCCGGCGATTGGAATCGAACCAACGACCTGCGGTTTACGAAACCGCTGCTCTACCAACTGAGCTACGCCGGCGCGGGAAGACAGCGAGGAACACGGTAGGCAAAACAGCGGTATGATAGCCAGGAAATTGAGGGTGTGTCAATCGTCGTCTTTAGCGTGTGCTATTTCATCTGTGAGAGTGGCATCCCGGCAGATTTTGAAGCCGCAGTGAGGGGCGGAACACACAGAGGGTGCTGAGGCTGCCGATATTTTTCCTTGGCCGTCACAGAGACGTGCTCGCGCACATACCCGCATAGCTCTCCGACGACAACCATACTGTTCTGATCACGATCGGCCGCCCCGCTCAATCCCTTCAAAAGAAAGTATGTGAAGAGACCATGCCGTCCTTCTTCATACGGATGGGCCTGTTCATGCTCGCTCGTCCCTACGATCTGCACCAGCTTTTCGCCGCGAAGTCCTGCCGGAACGGCGTCCCACATCGGTTCTTTTCCATCGGCCGCTGACTCGCCTCCACTTGATGTCCACGTCAGATCCATCATCAGGACCGCGCGGTGAATTGGTAGACGCGCCAGGGCGTCATGCACTCTGCGCAGCGACATCAACCGCAGCGGAGAGGCCGGATCAGCCTCGTGCGGAATAAACGAGACGGCTCCAGTCGACGGGTTGACGAGCGCGCGACTCGCGATAAAGATGAGGACCTCACCGCCTGGCTCCGCCTGCCGAGGCAACCATTCTTCGAAGACTTCGATGAAGTCATCTTTCAGCGCATGTTCGTCAGTAAGCAATTGGACGTGACTAGATGGAATGCCGTTGAGCTGCTTGA
>JAICXS010000408.1 GCA_025934615.1 Nitrospiraceae bacterium | reverse complement strand
CGGTGAAGGGCGCGTCGCGTGGTTGGGAAGTTTGGCCGAATTGCCCAATGAGCATATCGAAGGGGTTCTGCTTTCAAACGAACTGGTGGACGCCTTTCCCGTACACCGCATTCGCGTGGTGGACGGTAAGCCGCGGGAAGTATGGGTTGATTACGTCGACGGCCGATTCTGCGAGCGGCTGCAGTCGTGTTCGACGCCGGAGCTCCGAAATTATTTGCAGCAACTGGATGCTCACGATGTGGTCTTAGCGGAAGGCGCCTGCGCCGACATCAATGTGCAGGCCATTCCATGGATGGAGGACGTTGCGCGAGTACTGCGACGTGGCTTTGCCGTGACGATTGATTATGGGCATCCTGCTCGCGACCTCTATGGACCGGAACGCAAAAAGGGTACGTTGCTCTGCTATTACCATCAGATGGCGTCGGAAGATCCGTATCAATTAGTCGGATTGCAAGATATGACGGCCCACGTGGATTTCAGCACACTGGCGGCGATTGGCGAGAGAGAAGGGCTCCACGTCACCGGCTTTACAAATCAGATGAGTTTTTTGACGAGCTTAGGCGTCGAGCACATGCTGGAGTCGTTGGAGCCGGGTTCCGCCGAGTTTCAATCGGTGCTGCAATTATTGCGTCCCAACGGCATGGGGTCCACCTTTAAGATTTTGATTCAGCATAAGGGATTAGACACGGCCGAACTGGATGGGCTTCGATTCAAACCCTTCTTTCAAGGTGCGGTTGGCACGCTTGCCGGAACTCGGTGAAGACATCAGTTCTGAGGCAACTGTCTGTGATGAACGGATAACGATTAGCAAAGACCGAATCGATGGCCGGCGAATCAACACCACTAAATTATGTCCCGATCCTGTTCTTTGTCCTTATCGCGATCGGATTCGGCGCCGTATCCCTATTGGCTGGTTGGGTGGTGCGGCCGAACCGGCCATATCGCGCGAAGCTGGCACCCCACGAAAGCGGCAGTCCGCTGTTCTCGGATGCGCGGGTCCAGTTTCCGATGCGCTATTACATCATTGCCATGCTGTTCGTAATCTTCGACATTGAATTCATATTTCTATTTCCGTGGGCCGTCGATTTTAAACGATTGGGACTGTTGGGTCTGATGGAAATGGTCGTATTCATCCTAATTTTGTTGGTGGGGTTTTGGTATGCCTGGAAAAAGGGGGCGCTGGAGTGGGATTGAGCCGTCAGCAGTCAGCCATCAGCTTCCAGAAAGCTCCGAGGCTGATAGCTGAATGCTAGGAGTTAAAGAATGAGCTTTCTAGAACGCCAGTTAGACGCGAATGTGATTACGACAAACCTGGACGCGCTGGTAAATTGGGCGCGGAAGTCGGCGTTGTGGCCGATGACGTTCGGGTTGGCGTGCTGTGCGATTGAAATGATTGCCACGGTCTCGTCTCGGTACGATATCGATCGATTCGGAGCAGGTGTGTTCCGCGCTTCCCCCCGGCAGTCGGATGTGATGATTGTGGCCGGGACCGTCACGCGGAAGATGGCGGAGGTGATTCGGCGTATTTACGACCAAATGCCGGAACCGCGCTACGTCATTTCCATGGGGTCGTGTGCGACGTCGGGCAATCATTACAACAGCTATGCCGTCGTCCAGGGCGTCGATCAAATCGTTCCGGTGGACGTGTACATCCCCGGCTGCCCTCCCCGGCCCGAAGCGCTGCTTGATGGTCTGATCAAGCTCCAGGAGCGCATTCAGCGCGACAAGGTGTTTGTGAAATAAGAAGGGAATTGAGTAACCCGGTACTAAAGTAATTTAGGGGTTACTTTATTGCTCAATTACCTACTTGCTGGTTACCAATGACGATGCATCCACTCCTCGAAACATTGAAGGCGCGGTTTCCCGACACGGTGCTCAGTGTCCATCACGACGCCGTTCTGGAGGAGCTATCCGCACGGGTCGCCGCCGATGGCATCGTCGAAATCGCGACGTTTCTCCACGATGATCCCGGCATGGCATTCGACCATATTACGGACATCTGCTCGGCCGATTATCCCGATGATCCCGAACGCTTTGAGGTAATTTATCATCTGCTGTCCCTGCCTCATGGCACCCGTCTTCGGATCAAGGCCCGCCTGACGGAAGATAGCCCGACGATCGCCTCGGTGAGCGGTATCTGGAAAGGCGCCAACTTTATGGAGCGTGAGGTCTACGACCTCATGGGAATTACGTTCAGCGGCCATCCGGATTTGCGGCGAATTCTCATGCCCGAAGATTATGCAGAAGGCTATCCGCTGCGAAAGGACTTTCCCGCTGAGGGGAAAGGCTGGCGTAGCACCTTCAACTTCCTCCCGAATCTCACCGAGCCGGCGAGAGATGAGGGCGACGGGGATCTGTCCGAGGAAGAGAAGCGGCCATTTCTCTTGGAGAACCCTCCCCAAGCCGGTCCGCTGCGACGAACCGAAGAACTACTGCTGAATATGGGACCTCAGCATCCGAGCACGCATGGTGTCTTGCGTGTCGTACTTGAACTGGACGGCGAGCGGGTGACGAAAGCGACGCCCGATCTCGGATATCTCCATCGTGGGGTCGAGAAGCTCTGCGAAGGGCTGGCGTACATGCAGATCATCCCGCACACTGATCGACTGGACTACGTCTGCTCGATGACCAACAATTATGCCTATGTCCGTACGGTCGAAAAGCTGCTGCAGATTACGGTTCCGGAGCGAGCCGAGTACATTCGGACGATCGTCGCAGAAATGCAACGGATCATCGGACATTTGTTCTGGCTGGGCACTCAGGCGTTAGACATCGGCGCGATGACCGTGTTTTTTTGGACCTTTCGAGAGCGTGAAGTCCTCCTGGACATGTTTGAAAAACTGTGCGGCGCGCGCCTCACACTGAATTACTATCGAATTGGCGGTGTGAACAGTGATTTTACGCCCGATCTGATCGCACAGATGAAAACGTTTCTCGATGCCTTCCCGGCGCATATCGACGAATATAACGAATTACTCATGAATAATCGGATCTGGCTGGCGCGCACGAAGAATGTGGCGGTCATTT
>JAICXS010000325.1 GCA_025934615.1 Nitrospiraceae bacterium | reverse complement strand
GTTTGGCCAGAATAGGCGCCGCCGACTCCTCCTTCTTGAACTCACCGGTCTCCGCCGTCGGCAGACGGGAGAGCCGGACTGCCGCATGCGGCTTCACAAGATAAGGCGATTTCAATTTCATGAAGGAATGCCAGTCAGGATCATCCAAAATACCTGGACACAAATGCGATCGGTATGGGGCAGAACTGTAGCTTCCGTGCCATTGTCACGATTCCGGCAGACGCTACTTGACTGACTCTTCCGGCTTTGGCGTGACTGCGTGCGTAGTCTCGGTAGGCTTGTTCATCTCATCGCTGACGCCCTTCATGCCTTCTTTGAAGCCGCGAAGTCCTTCACCAAGACCTTTGCCCAGCTCCGGCAGTTTCTTGCCGCCGAAAAGCACTATAACGATGATCGCGAGAATGGCCAGATGCCAAGGTTGAAATAGATCGCCCATATAAGTTCTCCCTGCAAGCCGGGCGCGTAAAGCTCCAAGCGGCTTGTTTCATTGTCGCACAAACTAGTTCTGCTGATAGATACGATATAGCGGACAGGGCAGATGTGCGCCAGACGTTATATCTTGGATGATGAAGCTAATGCAGGAGAAGATGTTGGGAAAAGAGATGCTGAGAATGATGTCGGGATTGAAGATGACCGGGACGTGGAAAAATGGGACACGTGCGGTAAGTGGAATGCTGCTGGCAAGCATGTGTATAGCAGGAGCGGCAGCAATGGCCCAGGCCAAAGGCAAGTTGGCTGCAGCCCCGCCAGTAACGTATGACAATCGCTTTGAGGTCTACGGCGGCTTGAATTTCATGAACTTTCAGGCTGGCCAGAATCTGCCGACCCGGATGAACCTTGGAGGCGGAGAGCTTTCAGGGACCTATTGGCTGACCAACCGGGTCGGCCTGACAGCCGATTACCGCGGCGAAGCGGGAACCACCCCGGTATTTCCCAGCGCACCGATTCCTCCGAATCCGAACTACATCCACCGCCCGCTGGTGTACATGAACATGGGCATGCTTGGAGCGCAGCTGCGCGGACCGAAGAACCAGTTCGCCGCAGTCAATCTGCATGGATATTTTGGCGTGGCCCACGGCGTATTTGATGGCGGCACTGGCGGCACCCCTCCAGAAGCTGTCGGCCTGTATACCAATCGCACCAAGCCGATTGCGGCGCTGGGAGGCAGCATCGACCTCAACCGCTCCAAGAATTTCGCGGTCAGGCTCTCGCCGGACCTGATTCTTGAACACTTTGGCACGGAGACACGGGAGTTTTTCGCAATCTCGGCAGGTGTGGTTTACCGATTCGGCAAACGATAAGCCAAGCGCCTCAACCTAGCCGGCCGCAGATTCGGTGACCTGCGGTCGGCTTTTTCATTATGGCGCTACCAAGCCTCGTGCTGCTGGAGAAAATCCGGTGAAACTGGATTCTCGTAGACCGAATAATCGCGGGTGACGACGGTCAGTCCACTTGCCGAAACAAAGTAGTTCTTCTTATCTTCGTTGGAGTCATAACCAATAACGGTTCCATCCGGAATGTGAACGTCGCGGTCGATAATGGCATGACGGATCCTGCAATGACGCCCGATATTTACATGCGAAAAGACGATGCTTGAGTCCACATCGGCATAGGAGTTGACGCGAACATCGTGCGAGACCACGCTGTTGCGCACCACCGATCCGGAGACGATCGACCCGGAACAGATGATGGAATTGATGGCCATGCCGGTGCGCCCGGGTTCGCCAAAGACGAACTTGGCGGGCGGATACTGATACGGACGCGTGCGCATAGGCCAGGACTTGTCGTAAAGATTGAACGTCGGCGAAACTCCCGCTACATCCATGTTGGCTTCGTAGTATGCCTCAAGTGTCCCCACGTCTCGCCAGTAGAGCGCCTTCTGTTTGTTCTCATCGACGAAGTTGAAGGCATGCACTTTGAATCGGCCCAGAAGTTTGGGCAGAATGTCGTGACCGAAATCGTGTTTGGAATCCGGGTTATCGGCATCTTTCAGCAATTCAGGGATCAAAACATCGGTATTGAAGACGTAGATGCCCATCGAGACATCGACCATGCCTGAGTTGAAAGGGGAGCGAATGCTTGTTTCCTTCGGCTTTTCGACAAAACCGATGACTTCGCCGTTAGTCCCAACGTCGACTACGCCAAAAGCCGAGACCTCATCGGGGGAGATCGGCAGCGTAGCCAGGGTCACATCGGCACCAGAGTCCCTGTGCTGCTGGAGCATACGATCGTAGTTCATTTTATAGATATGGTCGCCGGAGAGGATGAGAACGTACTTTGGCTCTTCGGAGCCGATCGAATAAATGTTCTGATAGACGGCATCCGCAGTCCCGGTATACCAATTCTTGCTGACGCGCTGCATGGGGGGAAGAATTTCGATGAACTCTCCCAATTCGTTGGCAACCACGGGGCCCCAGCCTTCGCGTATGTGGCGGTTCAGGGAGAGCGCCTTGTATTGGGTAAGAATATAGACACGACGGAGATCGGAGTTGATGCAGTTAGACAGCGTAATGTCAATGATGCGGTATTGTCCGGCAAAAGGAACTGCCGGCTTCGCGCGATCACGGGTCAGGGGGAAAAGCCGTTCGCCGGCGCCACCGGCAAGCAGAACACCAAGGGTATCTCTCATGCTCATATTCCGACTACCTCAAACTTATAACTATGAACTTCACCAATCGGATGCACAAAACAGCGTACACGTCTTTCGACGAAACGCGAGTCTACCATGCGGCGTATGATTTGTGCTGGCTGGGATGATTGAGCACAGAAAAAGAGAAGGCCCACAGAAGTTCCGGGGCCACCTTGAGCAGGGGAAAGGTGTGCTGCCTTACTCTTCGGGGGCGTTCTCTTCGATAAGGCTGATGCGCAGCGACTTCAGAAAACTAAGATCATTCGGGGTGAATGGGCCTTCTACACTTTCATCGATGGCTTCGATTTCGGCTTCTGAATCGCCTGTCTCTGCCTCCACCTCATTGAGTCCGATGGTGGCTTCCAGCATCAGGAGAACATCAAACCCTTGTTCGCGGATGTTTTTTACGACGACAGCGATATCTTCCGATTCTGAGACGGACTCATGAATCGCTTCGCCAAGTTTCTGGATTAGATTTTTGACCTTCTGGTTCAATGCCACCTCCGGACTGCCCTCTGTATGCAATCAACCACGCATCGGGTATTCCCGGCCTGACGAGACCGGCGGGAACGGCATTGCGGGTACTGCGGCGCACAAGTGCGGCTACAGAAAGAATACGCCCTCCTCTGCATACGCCGCAATCCTGTTCGCCATAGGCTTAGACCACGGTATGGTGATCCGACCAGGCTACCTCCAGACGCTCCGCAAGCTCCTCCACCGGGCGCCTGCGTTTTGGACCCCATACGATAAAACATACTGCCGCGGCGCATAAACCGCCGGTCATCCAAAGAAAGCTCTTCATTGCGTTTTGTCCCCTTTTACCTTGCCAATCACTCGTTGGATGCGGCAATGAGCGATGGCGGTTACTTTAATCCGACTCACCTAAAATAGAAATGCGGGCCGCGCAATGAAATTACCGGATAGAGGAGAGTGGTTGACGAATATCTCTCATACGAAAAGCCTGAAAATCGGTGCCCTCATCTTTCCGCGAATGGACCAGATCGATTTCACTGGCCCGTTCGAGGTGCTGTCGAGAGTACCCGACTCGTCGTTCCACGTGATATGGAAGGACAAAACGCCAGTCCGCGATGTCAAAGGATT
>JAICXS010000121.1 GCA_025934615.1 Nitrospiraceae bacterium | reverse complement strand
GAAGCGCGAAGACTACGGCAGCCTGATCTACGTCGTCGTCAAGATGTTGTGCCTTAGCGCAACTCGCACGGAGATTCTGGCAGAGCAGGTCAGTCTCGTAACGGGAGAGCGGCTCTTGCTCTCGTTCCAAGAAAATGGCACGGACGTGTGGGCCCCGATCCGGGAGCGGCTCCGAACGGGGAAGGGCCGTATCGCGGCGGGCGGCACGGACTATTTGCTTTATTCGCTCCTCGATGCGGTCGTCGACAACTACTTTGCGGTGTTGGAATTCATGGCGGAACAGCTCGAGCAGATTGAAGAACGTTTATTGGCTGCGCCGAGCCCCGAGACGCTTAAAGAATTGCATGCACTCAAGCGCGAAATGCTGTTTGTTCGGAAGGCCGCGTGGCCTCTTCGGGAAGCGCTGAGTGGGTTGGGACGCGGCGATTCACCATTAATTGCCCAGTCAACTCGTCTGTACATGCGGGATGTCTATGATCATACGGTTCAGGTCATCGATACCCTGGAAGCCTTGCGGGACACCGAAGCCGAAATGCTGGATGTCTATCTGTCCAGTATGAGCAACCGCATGACGGCCGTCATGAAAGTGCTGACGATCATTACCACGATC
Source organism: Nitrospiraceae bacterium (assembly GCA_025934615.1). Classification (GTDB taxonomy): domain Bacteria; phylum Nitrospirota; class Nitrospiria; order Nitrospirales; family Nitrospiraceae; genus JAICXS01. The sequence goes on along the minus strand of JAICXS010000121.1, from coordinate 5,736 downwards.
TTCATGCCGCTCTCGTTTATCGCGAGTGTGTACGGCATGAACTTTCGCTATATGCCCGGTCTCGATTCTCGATGGGGCTATCCGGTGGTTCTGGCATTCATGGTGGGGATCGGACTTCTAATGGTGCTCCTCTTTCATAAAAAACGATGGCTCTAACCGATGCCGGTCTTCGCTTTGTTACAATAGACCATGCGATTATTCCTCCTCTGGGTTTTGCTTGCGTCCCTTGCGGTCTCTCCGGCATTCGCCGCCACGCCATCGGATGCGCCGAAGCGATTCTACGATCGGGTCATGGAGGAATTCCACCACAAGGACTATGAGGCCGCACTGGCTGGATTTCGGTTGTTCTTGGAATTACACGGACGGAGCCCGCTCGCGTCGAGCGCGCTCTATTGGGTCGGCGAATGTGAGTACCGTCTCGGTCGATTTCAGGATGCCGTGATTTCATTTGAACAGGTCATCACGCGTTATCCTCATAGTCAGAAGGTGGCGTCCGCTACGCTGAAGAAGGCCATGGCCTATGACAAGTTGCGAATGAAAAATGAAGCCCGGATTTTATTCGAGCGGGTGGTCGTCCAGTTCCCTCGATCGCCGGAGGCCGAAGCCGCCAAGAAAGCGCTCCGAGAGTAGGGAGAGGGAGAGATAAAGAATAGGGGAGAGGGAAAAATGATAAGGGGCTCGGAAGCCGCGGCATACCCCTAGCCCGCTCTTCCCTTTCTCCTTATTCAGCAGGCTCAATATCCAAGGCCGCTGCTAAATCGGGAATCGTATAGATTCGGTTCAGCGTCAGCCGCACGACGTCGATACCCACCACTTTGAGCGTGTCTTCTACCAATTGATTGCGCGCTTGACGCTGAGTGGACGGCGGATCTTCTTCCATTTCGATCACCTTCGCCACCGTCAATGTGCCGGGATGAACGAGGACAAAGTCCAGGCGCTTTAAGGCGATCTGCCCAAGGAAGTCGAGGCGCAGTTTTGGGCGGACGGCGTCGACGTTCACCAGGCACCACAGCGGCACTTGGGCAAATAGCAGGTATTCGTCCTGCACAGTGAGGCGCAGCACGTTGTAGAAGGCGGCCTCCGCTTTGGTCATGAAGGGTTGCGCCGACAGTTCGAGGCCCGGCGGCAGGGAGGTGCGGCGTTCGGCTTTACGCCCCGATAGTCCTGTCAGCAACATCGTCGCCCACCAGAGCAACAGCACGACAAGCAGCCCCCCTAACGCTAGGGAGATGGGCGCCATGTTATCGCTGACGAACGTGACGAGTGTGTCCGTAGTCATGGTCGACGGTCGTGTCCGGGCGTGATGTGCCCCAGCACGACAGGGGACGACGCGCCGGTGACGGACGGGACATTTGTGCACTGGCCGTGCATCGTTTGATAGGCGAAGAGCGCAAAGGCAATCGCCTCGAACGCGCGACTATCCCATCCAAAGTCATCCAATCGGGCGATGGGTATTGGATCGAAGACGGCGGCGAGATCGGCCATCACCGTACGGTTATGAGCCCCCCCGCCTGCGACGATCACCTCCTCGACGGGACCGGACAACCATCGCCTCGCCAGACCAACCGACACCGCGGTGTAAAGGGAAGCGGTAGCCAGCAGATCTTCAGGTCGAATCCGACCCTGTGCTGCGGTCAGGATCCGAGCCAGGAACGCTCCACCGAACACTTCTCGTCCTGTAGATTTGGGCGGTCGCTTGCGAAGAAAGGGATGCGCCAACATGGTGTTGAGCAGTTTCAAATTCACAGTCCCCTTGCCCGCCAGCCGGCCGTGACGGTCCATTGAGAGTCGTCCGCCGGAGACATGCTGCATCAGGCCATCCAACACCATATTGCCAGGACCCGTATCGAAAGCCTGGACAGAGTCCAGCCCTTTTCCGGCTGGAAGGTACGTGACGTTGCCGATTCCGCCAAGATTGACGATGAGGCGAGATCGGCGTGAGTCGCGGAGTAACATATAATGGGCATAGGGAGCCAGTGGAGCTCCCTCACCGCCGACCGCCATATCGCGTGGCCGAAAATTCGCGACGGTCGTAATCCCCGTGCGCTCCGCAATAATTGCAGATTCGGCGATTTGCAGCGTGGACCGAATGCGCCCTAGGCCATATTCTCGCCTAGGTGTCGGCAGGTGATGAATCGTCTGGCCGTGAGAGCCGATGAAATGGACGTGCGCCGGTTGTAATCCGGCCTGCGCGATGACGCGAAGCGCGGCCCGGCTGAACCATTCGCCAAGAACGGCATTGAGGTGACAGATCTCGGCCACCGACCCTTCCACGGCAGCGGAAACTATGCGCGGTTGCAGTCCCCGGGGATACGGCAGCGCGGAAAACGCAAGTGGCGTCACCTTGAGGGCATCGCGCTGGCCGCTGATTCGGACTAATGCGGCATCCACGCCATCAGCCGACGTGCCTGACATCAGCCCGATGACATTCATGCCCTTACCGATCGAGGTGCGCATCTTTTTCATAAAGCGCGGCTACGCTAACCGAATACACCGTACGGGTCAAGCCTAGTGCGTTCTCTATGGATCGTTCACCGTGAATCTCCCATACGTTGCCGCTGAACTTTTTCTCTTCATTCTCTCCTTCCCGGCGGGCATTCGGGCCCTCTACTGCGCGCGTTTCATCGAGCATCGTCTTCGCGTGCATGATGCGCGAGCAAGAGGACGCTCGAACGTCCCTGCCACCTCCTCCTTTGACTTTGCCCAAATCGTCTGCTACGGTCCCGCCCCATGCGCGTTCGGTCTTTCATGTGTATCTTGGCTCTCTGGGCCGTTGGCGTAGGGCCTTTACTGCTCCCGAATTTTGCGCAATCCGCTGAAACGGAGAAGTTCTCCGAACCGATTCACATTGTCGTCACGATCCCCGTACTCAAAGATTTCGTGCAACAGATTGGCGGGTCTCATGTGCAGGTGATGTCCTTGTTGTCCGGTCTGGAAAGCGAACATACGTATTCGCCGCGGCCGAGCGATATCATTGCCGTGCGCAAAGCGCAACTCTTAGTAGAGATCGGCCTCGGGCTTGAGGTGTGGGTCTCGGCCCTAGTCAAAAATGCCGGCAGCGCATCACTACGGGTCATCACCACGTCCAAAGGCATCGCGCTCATTCGAGATCAGAGCCGAGACGACGTCCCTGAAGGAGCCACGGACGCTGGGCATGATGGGAATCCCCACATCTGGCTGGACCCTGAAAATGCCAAAATCATGATGCGTCATATCACGGAGGCCTTGATCAAAGTCGACCCTTCGCATGCCGCTGAGTATCGGGACAATCAAGCCACCTATTTGCGACAGCTCGATCACCTGCAGAAAGATCTGGCGGAACGGCTCAAGACGGTCGCAGACCGCCGCATTCTGGTCTATCATCCCGCATGGCCTTATTTTGCACGCCGATTCGGTTTCCGCATCATCGATGAGATCGTCACACAGGCCGGCTCCGAGCCGTCCGCGCATCATTTACAGGAATTGATTCGCAGGATTCGTAAAGAAGGCATTCGCGTAATCGTGTCGGAGCCGCAGATGAACCAAAAGATTCCGGAGGTCTTGGCTCGTGAAACCGGGGCGCGAATTGTGGTGCTCAGTGCCTTGCCAGGCGCCATGCCGGGGACTGAAACCTATTTGAACCTGCTCCGATACAACGTCATGCAGCTCGCCAACGCCCTCTCGTAACGGCTTCCTATGGCGCATTCGCATTCGATCGTCCGTTTCGAACATGCCACTTTCGGATTTCCGGGTGTGGTCGCCCTCCAAGACGTCACGCTGGAAATTACCAGCGGAGAGTTCGTCGGGGTCATCGGCCCGAACGGGTCCGGCAAGACGACGCTCTGCAAGGCCATCTTAGGACTCATGCGACCTCTCGCAGGCACGCTGCAGATCTTCGATTGCGCGTGCGAGAAGCTCCAATGCCATCATCGCGCGAAAATCGGCTATCTTCCCCAAAAGGGCACGATCGATCGCAATTTTCCCATTACCGTGCTGGAAACCGTCATGATGGGACGGTATGGCGTGCTTGGGTTGTTGAAACGTCCGGGACCGGCCGATCGAGACATCGCCCTGGCGGCGCTCTCCCATGTCGGGATGCTCGACCATCGGCACGACGCGCTGGGGCACTTGTCGGGCGGGCAGCAGCAGCGCGTCTTTATCGCGCGCGCGTTGGCTCAACAACCGCAAGTGTTGTTGCTGGATGAACCGACGACCGGCATCGATATAGTTACGCAGCATAGTGTGCTGGACCTCATCAAGCGGTTACACCAGGATCTGGGCCTGACGATCGTCTTGATTACCCACGACATCAACATGATTCGCTTGCATGTCGATCGGCTGGTCCTGCTCAAAACGAAGGTGTACGCGGCGGGGCTGCCTGCGGATGTGCTCAAGCCGGACATTTTAAGTCAGGTGTACGGCAAGGATCTCATCATCACGGACAAAGACGTGGTTATCGTGGAAGATTATCACTACCATGGATAAGAGAGCCGCCGGTTTTTCAGCTGTGGACGGAAACTGGGAGCTGACGGCTGATCGCTGACAGCTTTATTGTCATGTTAGAGCTTCTCTCCTATGACTTCATGCAGCGCTCTCTCCTAGCGGCAGCGCTCGTCGGAGCGCTGTGTTCCGTAATCGGCGTCTTTGTCGTGCTTCGCGGGTTGGCGTTTGTCGGAGCCGGCACGGCCCATGCGGCGTTCGCCGGCGTGGCGTTGGCCTATTTGATCGGTTTCCCCCCGTTGCCATTGGCCATTCTCTTCGGTCTCGCGACCGTCTGGGTGACCGGCGTCATGGAAGAGCAAGGCCGCATGAAGCTGGATGTGTCGATCGGAATTCTCTACACCGCCACGATGGCGCTGGCCATCCTCTTTATCGGATTGATGAAGACGTACAATGCGGAAGTTTACGGGTACTTGTTTGGAAGCGTCTTATCGGTCACGTCCGAAGAGCTGCACATCATTCTGGTCTTGAGCGTGCTTGTTCTTGGGCTCATCGTCCTGTTTTCCAAAGAGCTATACTTCATTGCCTTCGATCAGGAGATGGCCGAAGCCTCCGGTGTTCCGGCGCGGCGCATGTATTACCTGTTGCTCACGCTCATTGCCTTGACCATGGTGGTCTCATTAAAGACGGTCGGGGCAATCCTCGTCTTCGCCATGGTCCTGATTCCCGCCTCAACTGCGTATCAATTGACTCACAGTCTCCGTCACATGACGGCCTATGCTGCCGTAATCGGCACGACCTCCGCCGTCGGGGGTGTTCTCCTATCGTATGCGTGGGATGTGCCGACCGGACCTGCGATTGTCCTTCTGGCGACAGCCGTCTTTTTTGGGTCTGTGCTGTTCTCACCGAAACGCCTTCGACGGATTGTCGCTTAAGTAGCGACGCACCTAGTTTGTGGCCACAAGCCCGTAGCGATCGAGCGGTCTGTGCGTCTCAATCTGCACATGGCTCACAAAGCTTTCGAGAGATCAAGCGGGGGGCGGTTCGAGTTAGATTCCGGATTCTGTTCGCTGCAGGTAGATTGACTGCAGACCAATGATGGTCTTGGCATCACGAATCGTTCCGTCCCGAATATGGGCCATCGCCTTCTCCAGCGGCATCTCGACAATCTCCAACACCTCATCGCTGTCCAAGGCCTGCGCGCCGGGCACAAGATCCCGCGCGACATATAAATGCATCACTTCGTCTGTGAATCCAGGGGCTGTGAAGAACGTGGCAATCTTATCCAAGTGTTTCGCTCGGTAGCCGATCTCTTCT
>JAICXS010000056.1 GCA_025934615.1 Nitrospiraceae bacterium | reverse complement strand
TCATGTCCATTCCTTCCATACTCATGCCCATGTCCTCCATCGTGCGGAGCGGGCGGGATCGTCGTTCTGGGATCTCTGCGCTCATGCTCGCATGGGGCGCAAGGGTCCCGCGCGCGTAGCCGCTGCGATCGATCGTCTCGGCAAAGATAGTGTAGGCTCGGTCCTCGGTTGGTTCGACGATCACATCGTAGGTTTCAGCCACTCCCATACGGATCTCTTCCACCACGACGGGCTGGATATTTTGCCCATCGGCTTGCACGACCGTCATCGTGAGGCCCGGTATGCGAACGTCGTAAATGGTCATCGATGCTGCGTTGATGAGACGCAGGCGCAGGCGCTGGCCCGAACGAAACAGCCCGGTCCAGTTGGCGGCTGGAGAGAGACCGTTCATGAGATAGGTGAAGGTGTAGCCGGTGACGTCCGCAAAATCTGTGGGGTCCATCCGCATCTGGTCCCACATCCAGTAGTTCTGCAATGCCGGCCCAAAACCCATCCGCCGGATATCGCTGAAGAACTCATGAGCATCACGCTTCTGAAAGTTGTAGTAACCATTTTGTTTCTTGAGATTGTCGAACAGGCCTTCGGATGATTCGAAGGTCCAGTCTGAGAGCATCACCACATACTCACGGTCATACTGAAACGGTTCCGGCTCATGTGGGTCAATGACCATGGGAGCATACATGCCCCGTATCTCTTGGCCTCCCGAGTGACTATGGAACCAGTACGTGCCGCTTTGCTTGATCGGAAACCGATAGGTGAAAGTCGCGCCAGGCTGGATGCCCTCGAAGCTTACTCCGGGTACGCCATCCACCTCAGGAGGAAGGAGAATGCCATGCCAATGAATCGATGTAATTTCCGGCAAGCGGTTTGTGATCCGCAGCGCGACCTCTTGGCCTTCGTTCAGACGGATGAGCGGCCCCGGGATTGTCCCGTTGATTGTCATGGCAGTCCCGGTTTGGCCGTCGAGGACAAAGGATCGTTCGCTGATCATCAGGTCGATCAGCTCGCCGCTCAGGGTTGAAGGTTGTGTGTCAATGGGATTCATGGGAAGTAACCGATGACGCGTGCAGGCAGGAAGTAGTGGTTGGATCGCAGCGAGCAATCCCCACGCTCCGGCGCGTTCCAACAGTGCTCGCCTGGAAATCAAGTCGGTTTTGTCTCGTATCTTCTTTTCGGGCTGCATGATGATCAACTTTCTGTTTGCTCCGGAAATGCTATACGTCAGATCTAGTTTTGTGCAGTCGGCACCTTACCCCTCGTTTGGATCTTTAGATCCAACCCAGTGAAAAACGGTGTCACAAGACGATCAAGCTTAATCGCGATCTGGACCTCCTCGTATTATCAACACAGCCGCAACGATAACGTAGGCGACGACCGGAATAACCCACAGGATCTTCGTGCTGTCAAACTTCATCTCCATGCTGTCAGACCCCGTGGTGCCAAACCCTAGGAGCAGCCATATCGGCTCATGAATCAAGAGAAAGAACACCAGCATTGCAAGACCCAGCCAATTGGTCCAACGCATCCCCATCATGAGATGTTCTCCTTTCATGTGATGATCGGCCCCTCTTCCAAGTCCGTGGATATCGGGTGGGGTGGCGTCGGGGCCGATTGTGTCATGACACTTCCGGACCAAGCCGACGGATGAATGCATGCCGCCTCCGAGCACAAAAACGGAGTGGCAGTGAATGAACTGAAAGTGTGAATTAAATTCGAAGGACCGATGACGAGGCTATCGAGATGGGGACGAACTTCGAGGCAGGGTTCCAAGGCAAGTATTCCAAGATTGGGGAAGCGATGGATGTTGCGACAGGACTCAGCAGTATCGGCGTCTGATTCAGATCGGTGGTTGCTGCATGCTTAGTTTGCCGCTCCGGCGATGATACGGCGGACGGCGTGCACATGATGGTCCCGTCCATCGGACAGGTCATATGACGCATGTCTTCAGCCAGCCGTGTGGTATCGTCGGCTAACGACAGATCCGGCAACGTACACATTGTTCCGACAATCTGGCAGAGGGCGAAAAGCAGGACCAGACTGAACGAACGCATCTTCACGTTGGTAATTGTCCAACCGTTCATAGTTTCGAAGACTGCCTCAATCATAAGAAACTTGTCAAGCCTCCAACCGAAGCTTTGATAAAACAGCCAGGCGCTGGTGCACGAAGACGGTACGATCCGAGTCAGAGTCGATTCGTGTGGCGTACGGGCGCTGTTTAAGCTGGTGCCGGGGACCTACCTAGGATTGCACTTCAATTGAGCATGATACGTTGACGACACTTGCTGCCACACTCATACCAGTGCAGGTGCTCCCATGATTCAACCGATTGATTACTTTTTACTCTGCTGGTTTGTCCTTGCGGGGCTCTCAACCGCCTACGTGGCTTATGATCAGTTTGTAAACAACCCCGAACCCACCGTGATGAAGTGGGGCTTCATCCTCGTCACCCTCTACATGGGGCCGCTCGGCCTCCTGCTCTATGTCTTGGCCGATAAGGAACCGCGCCCCGGTGAACACGAGCAATTTACGGCGCCGCTCTGGAAACAGGGCGTGGGCAGCACGATTCATTGCGTGGCTGGAGATGCAACGGGGATTATTCTCGCGGCGGCCGTCACCGCGCTCCTCGGCCTGCCGATGTGGCTCGACCTCATTATCGAATACCTGGCAGGCTTCGCCTTCGGCCTGTTTATCTTTCAGTCACTGTTCATGAAACGCATGATGGGTGGGACTTATCTCGAAAACGTGCGCAAGACGTTTTTCCCTGAGCTCATCAGCATGAATGCCATGATGGCCGGCATGGCGCCTGTCATGAGTTTGCTCATGATGGGACGAGACATGCGCGCCATGGAGCCGACCGAGCTGCTCTTTTGGGGCGTCATGTCGCTCGGCGTGATAGCGGGCTTTGCCCTCGCCTATCCGTTCAATATCTGGTTGGTCGCGGCGGGCATCAAACATGGTCTCATGACTCAACGTCAACCCGGGACCAAGTTTCACCTCGTCCAGGAAGTCCCGGTCCTCTGGCAAGTGGCACATGGCGAAGGGCATCATGGCCATACGTCTCATGCCCAAGAAAAAGAGCGTGGAATGCCCGCACACGCTGGGCATGTGAAGCAGCATGGGGATCATGGCGATGGGCACAACATGCAACGCACGGCGACCGTCGCGCAAGTCGCCGCGCTCTCCGGCGTCACGGCGCTGATGCTCTTGGTCGGCATCATCGGACCATGGTTCAAGGTCAACCTGTCGCTCAGTGCCCACGATGTCGGCGGGGTGATCATGCCGCCTGGGATGATCATGGATTTCGACACTCCTGCTGAGGCCATGCGGGAGATGAGCGCAGTACATCCACGGCAGGTGTCCTATACCGCTCCGGTGGACGCGCGCGGCGATCTGGAACTCCAGCCCCGCATCGAGCAAGGCGTAAAGGTGTTCGATATCGATGCATCGGTTGTTCGCTGGCATATCTTGGACGACGTGTATATGGATGCCTATGCTTTCAATCGGCAGATCCCAGGTCCACGACTTCGAGTGACTGAGGGCGATCACGTGCGGATTAACTTCCGTAATGGGCTTCCCGAGTCCACAACCGTACACTGGCATGGCTTGGTCCTTCCGAACGAGATGGATGGCCCGGCTGAGATCACACAGGAACCGGTGAAGCCGGGCAGTTCATACACATATGAGTTCACGGTGACCCAAGCCGGCACCTTCTTTTATCACTCGCATGATCATCCCGATCGGCAGCAGGGGCTTGGGTTATATGGCGCGCTCATTATCGAGCCTCGCGAACCAGCAACTCAACCGTCGGCCGATCTGGACGTGACCATCCAACTTCAGGAATGGCTCAAGCGGGAATGGCTGACCTATCCGGCGATGTTGATGGAAGGCGCGCTTCCCAACTTCTTCACGATCAACGGCAAAGCCTACCCCTCGACCGACGTCATTCAAATGACAGTCGGTCAAACGGTCAAACTGCGCTTTATCGGGAGCAACAATAATTTTATTCATCCCATGCATATACACGGTGGTCCGTTTGAAGTCGTGGCGTTGGACGGGGAAACTCTGCTTCAGCAGGCGCGCTATCTCGCGGATACCGTAAACGTCGGGCCTGGTCAACGGTACGACGTGATTTGGACGGCTCGGCGGCCCGGAAAGTGGCTGCTCCACTGCCACATTCCGCACCACACGACCAATAATAATATGGAGACAAACGGTGGAGGTGGGCTGACGATGATTATCGACGTCGCAGAGTGAGGCGGTTTCTTTTTATTCAGCAATTTGAGAGTAATGCCGGTTTTAGTTTTCTCGCCTGGTTCTTGCTCGCAGTATGTAATTTCGGCGTGCACATGAAGGTGAACGATAAGGGTCAGGGTCTGGGTACGTCCGGCCGTGGATCGGGAAAGAAACCCTGGCGGTTCGGCATAGGAATGCCGGGTAGTGAATGGGCATCGAGCACGGTGTCCTCGACAATAATGCCGTTCCGGTAAAGCAACCACGCCACGACCGAGTAGACTTCGTCCGGCGAGAGACTTTGCGGGGCGGGAAACGGCATGGCGCGATGTACGTAATCATACAGCGTTGTCGCATAGGGCCAGTAACTGCCGATGGTCTTGATCGGGTGTTGACTCGCCAATGTGCCGACGCCGCCGACCAAGCGGTCCATCGGACCTTCCTGCCCCGTCAGTCCATGACAAGCCGCGCAACGTGCGGCAAAGAGAGTTGCTCCTTGTTTGGCGGTCCCTTGACCGGCAGGCAATCCCTCTCCGGTCGGCGCTACATCAATGTTCCATGCTCGGATTTCCTGGTCTGTGGCAGGCCGTCCCAATCCATAGTCGTGCGTCCGTTCCGGTCGGTCCGCCGGGCCGCCGGCCCATAAGATCCCAGCGCTCAGGATGGTGGTGACTCCCGCCGTCAGGATGTTACGCATGAACATTGCTCACCTGCCCGTCTGCGGCAATGTGCCAGCTCTGAATCGCATTGTAATGATAAACGGAGTTTACTCCCCGCACCGCCACCAATGTCGCTCGATCCGGCTGCCGGTACCCTGTGTCGTCCAGGCAGCGGCTCTGCAGAATCACGTCTTCTCCATTCCACTGCCAAGGAAAGTGAAACCTGGTATGACACTTGGGCAGGATCGGATCTTGTAGGACCGCCTGCTGCCAGGATCGCCCTCTGTCCGTGCTCACCTCAACAAGCGCGATGCGGCCTCTGCCACTCCATGCCAGCCCGTGAATCTCCACGAATCCAGGCTGGATACGTTGTCCACCCGAGGGAGACGTAATGACGGATTTAACCTCCATGACCATGGTGAATTGGCGGGCCGTGCCGTCCGGCATCAGATCCGTATATTGCGACGTTTCTTCGCGAGTCATGAAGGGCGCCCTGCCGAGCTTCAGCCGCCGCAGCCATTTGATGCAGGTGTTGCCTTCCCAGCCGGGGATGAGCAGTCGGAGCGGATAGCCCTGTTCCGGGCGGAGCGGTTCGCCGTTTTGGGCATAGCAAAGCATTGCCTCCTCCAGGATGGGTGCCAGCGGAAGGCTACGCGTCATGGCCGCCGCATCGCTGCCTTCGGCCAACATCCAGGATGCGTCGGGATGCACTCCGACTTCTCGCAGGACGGTCTTCAAGGCCACGCCGGTCCATTCACTCGTGCTCGTCAGCCCGTGGGTCTGCTGCGCGGTCTGTCCGGCTGGTTTGTGCCATTCAGGCGCCGAATTGCCTGAACATTCGATGAAGGCCAGTCGAGAAATGGAAGGAAATCGCTTCAAATCATCGAGGGTGAATGTCCAAGGCTGCTCCACCATGCCGTGAATGAGGAGGCGGTGCTGTGCCGGTTGGATGGTCGGCACACCGTTGTGATGCCGTTCGAAGTGTAAGGCGGAAGGAGTCAGGATCCCGTGCGAGTCTTGCAGAGGGGTCAGCGACGACCACCAGGAACGGGGGATGCGGACGGATTTTTCGAAGGACGATCGCTGTCCATAGGCAGTCGGAACCGCACCGGGCACCCGCGTGGGATCTTCCGGCGAACCCTCCGTGGTCGCTTCGGCGGATGGACTCATCGATCCCATGAGCATCGCGCCTACTAGGCCTGCAGTTCCGGCCAGAAGGCTCCGGCGATTCAGAAGGGATTCATCTTCAACATTGGGCAGGCCGTTGTCTCCTGATGGTCCCTCCTCCTGAAGTCGTTTTGCCATGGAATGCTCCTCTCTTATGAGGCGGCTCAATGGTCTCATGCGGGTGCCCCTGTTCCGAATGGAGAGTATTTCAACTCAACTATAAAAAATTGCCTGAAGTGGTTTCAACGGTAAAGTCGAAGTTCACATACTGCGATCTGAACAGAGGACCTGACGCTCATGGGGGAGAGAGTGGGGCGGGATGCGGAGGCGTTACGAGGCGAGACGTGCCTGGTCATTCCTATGCTCTATCTGATCTGGCTCCGGGTTGCATCTCGGACGCTTGTCAAGCAGCTCAAGGGGATGGAGGTCGGCGGCTTGATGGATGAGAGGACTTCGGCGAGATGCTTCTCCGTGTCGAGTATAGACTGACGCAGCTCGGGCGGTCGCCGGAACCGGTGTTAGTGGCGATGCATGAATGGCGCTACAGCAAGGCACCGAGATCCGTCATTCCACGAACGAGAGCGGAAACCTCAGCGAGTGAGAGCGGGCGAGACGATGATCGTCAAGATATCAAAGCCTCACCGCGTAGTTCTTACCACAGCTCCATCGCTATATTAGACCATAATTCATTTTGGCCGCCTTGTTCTCGGTGTGAGCTTTGTAGCTTCTCAACATGCTTTATAAATGCGCTTACTGCGTCAATGGCCTCTTCAGCTTCGGCTTTCGTACATGCGACGGCCTTATGCACGATCCGATGCCTCAAACATCGCTGTTTCTTCAGTGTTGGCCAGAAAGCCTGGGATTGTATCGGGTCGCCGGGTCCCACACGAGTTGATAGTCCACCCCAAAATAACCGTGGATCAGGCGGTCGCGCATCCGAGCAATCGGACGCCACTCAACCTCGGGATGCGATGCTCGGAACTCATCGGGTAGGTTTTTCACCGCTTCGCCGATAATTTCCAAGCTGCGCACGAACGCACGCCGCAACGTCTCATCCACTGCGAAACGCTCATAGGTCAGGCGCTGACTCTGATCGAGGAGGTACTCGACTTCCACGAGAATATGCCGCAGGTAGTCACGCGGCTCGAAGGACATCCGTCGCCTCGGCCAAGATGTGCGGCCCAATAAACGGTGAGAGTGACTCAGTGGTGACTACTTCAACCCGGTGCTCCAACGTGTCTTCGAGCAGATCCGCCAGCGCCATGAAGCGATCGAAGGTCTTTTCTCTCGGAGCGAACTCGACAAGCACATCAACATCACTGTCGGGGCGAGCCTCGTTGCGAAGTACGGATCCGAAGAGCGCCAGCCGACGAACACCGAGATGCCGGATCTCGGCATCAACGGTTTGCAGCCGCCGGATCGCCTCGTCACGGGTGAGGGAAGGTTTGCTCATGTGGAGAAGATACACGAAACATCCGACCGATGCGAGATAGATCAAGTCAATGAGCCCAAGTGGTCAAAAGAATAATACTTTCATATCTTAATGGTCTTGCCGATCCAGGCGCCATTGAGGGTAGTGGGTCAATTTGAGAAAACCCGTTGAATCGCTCGACAAAACTGCCAGGCACCCCCTCCGATGATGAGGATCGCAACACATAGAGGGATGCCCGCAGAAGGATGCCCGCTCCCCTCCCCCTGAAGCTTGATTCCTGTTGCAACGTATCATAACGTCCTTATGTGGCACTCTTAAGACAACGCCCTCCCGTGGCCTACCAATTCCAGAACAAGGGCAAATTCGCCCTTCAGACCTTCAACAACGTTCACGTCCAGCTCCCGCAAGAAGCCTTCCGTCTGTCTGACGGCACATGGGTCATACCCGGAGTTCCAGTCCCCGACCTCGGTGTCTGGAAAGAGTGGATCGGCTCCATCCGGATGGAGAATCTTGGGAAAGCCAAGCTTGTGCTTTTCGTCGAGGAACCATCCGACAACCTTGAAATATTGGATGATGTGCATGAGCGCTTCGGCAACTACCTGCACCGATTGTTCTATCTCGTGCATCTCAAACGTGGCATCACGTACAATGGCACCGATTTATTATTGGGCTCAGGCTCCGTTTTATTAGTCGGCTCGTCCGAACAGAGAACGCCGAGGATTCGGCAGATGCGCGAGCAACGGCCATTCTTTCAAAGCAAAGGATACCGGCTCACGCCCGTCACAAAGGAATGGCTTGAAGACGTCATCACGCTCCACGCGGGCTTCACAGCCCTGAACGCAAACAAAGGCGAGCGTATCATCCGCGGTCTGAATACATTATTCAATGGCTTGATGGAACAAGCAGAACCTAACCGACTCCATCAGTTTGTCCGCTCCTTGGAGGCCCTCATTCTGCCGGTTAAAGGCCGAACTAAACATCAGTTCGTGTGCCGCTGCCAGACGTTCGCGCGCCCGAGCAATGATACACGATCTCTCCTACAGGAAGCGTTCGACATGCGCAGCGCTACGGAACACCTTCACTCATGGGACACGTGGGACAAGGAAGCACAGAAATATTCCATAGCGCAACGGGAATACGTGTACTGGCAGAGAACACGACAAATCGAACACTTGGCCTGTGACGCATATTCACGGGTGCTGCGTAACGCCGCTCTCCATAAGCACTTCCT
>JAICXS010000036.1 GCA_025934615.1 Nitrospiraceae bacterium | reverse complement strand
TGATGAATCACACGCAGATATTCCGTTCCACCTAAATCTTCTCGTGTGGCCCCGAGCAGAATCACCGCATCGCCTGCATGCTTGAACCATTGCGTGACCACACGGTCGGCCGGTTCAATCAAACCAACCATCCCGAGAATAGGCGTTGGATAGATCGACAGCCCATTCGTCTCATTGTAGAAACTGACATTACCGCTCACGACCGGAATCTGAAACGCTTCGCAGGCGTCCTTAATACCCTCGATGGAAAGGATGAACTGCCACATCACATCCGGCCGCTCCGGATTGCCGAAGTTCAAACAATCCGTCACCCCAATCGGCACCGCCCCGGAGCACACTAAATTGCGCGCCGCTTCGGCCACGGCAATATTGCCACCGGCGTAGGGATTCAACACGCAATAGCGGCCGTTCCCATCCGTCGTCATCGCCAGCGCCTTGTTCGTACCCTTCACGCGAATGACGGCGGCATCCGACCCCGGCCGGACGAGTGTATTCGTCCGGACCATATGATCGTATTGCTCGTACACCCAGCGCTTATTGGCAATCGTCGGTGACTCCAACAGCGAGAGCAATACGGCGGTGGCATCCTTTACATCCGGCAATACATCGAGATTGAGCGCCTGCAAATATTCCTGATACGCCGGTGGCGCATTGGGCCGCTCGTATTTCGGGCCGTCGTCCGCCAGCGCCTTTGCCGGAATTTCCGCCACGACCTTTCCTTGATCGCGCACCCGCAGCATACCGTCATTGGTTACACGTCCGACCACCGCCACATCGAGGTCCCACTTCTTGCAAATGCGGATGACCTCGTCTTCCTTCCCTTGATTCGCCACCATCAACATGCGCTCTTGCGATTCGGAGAGCATCAAGTCATATGCCGTCATGCCGGGTTCCCGGCGAGGCACATGAGTCAGATCGAGATCGATGCCGTTATCGGCGCGGGACGCCATCTCACACGATGAACTGGTTAGTCCTGCCGCGCCCATGTCTTGAATTCCGACGAGCAAATCACCGGACATGAGTTCCAGGCACGCCTCCAAGAGAAGCTTCTCCGTGAACGGATCGCCGACTTGGACCGTCGGCCGTTTCGACTCCGACGCTTCATCGAACGAATCGGACGCCATCGTCGCGCCATGAATGCCATCCCGCCCCGTCTTCGAGCCGACGTAGATCACCGGATTGCCGACCCCGGCCGCCTTACCCTTAAAAATCTTGTCCTTCTTCGCGATCCCGAGACAAAACACATTTACGAGTGGGTTGTGGCTATAGATGTCGTTGAAGACGACTTCACCGCCGATCGTCGGCACGCCCATGCAATTGCCATAGCCACTGATCCCGGCGACGACCCCTTTCACCAAATGCCGGTTCAACGGCTGATCCAATAAGCCGAAACGTAGCGAGTCCAACAAGGCGACCGGGCGCGCCCCCATCGTAAAGATGTCGCGCAGAATGCCGCCCACGCCCGTCGCCGCGCCTTGATACGGCTCGATGAACGACGGATGATTGTGCGACTCCATTTTGAACACCGCGCACAAGCCATCGCCGATATCCACGGCCCCCGCATTCTCCCCCGGCCCCTGCACCACACGCGGCCCCGTCGTCGGCAACTTTCGCAAATGCACGCGCGACGATTTATAGGAGCAATGCTCCGACCACATGACCGAAAACATCCCCAACTCAGTCAAGTTCGGCTCACGTCCCAGTACCTCAACGATTTTCTTGTACTCGTCGTCGGAGAGGTTGTGTTGAGTGATCAGATCTTTGGTGATTACAGTAGGCATTAAAAGCTCATTCAGCTCGAAGTGTTGGCTGTTCGTATCTCATCCCAAGTCTCAAGGATAAAGGTAGCTAGAGTGTGTGCAGAATGGATGGCCAGTCGAGCATGTTTTCCAGTTATAAGATAGGGATCTCTTCCCCTACCATGTGCAGAGCCAGCATGTGTTCGTAAAGCTCCCACTCCATCGACAATGGATGACAACCCCCCGAGAATCCTGTTCATATCCTGCTCGATAACGGAACTTGGCTGAAGTCCCAAGTGATCCTGTACAATCTTCCATAGCGGCTTGATAGATTGGTCTTTCGGCAATACTAAGCTTTTGTCCTGAATATAAGTCTTAAATAAAGTTCTAAGATGGCGCATGCCGCTGTTATCGCGGCGGGAGGATCGGACTGAACAGATATTAAGGCTCGCTCAAACTCCGTACCGAGACCAATGAGATCCTTTTCCCGTATAATTGTCTGAAGCGAGCGCGTTGGAGTTCCTGTAAGGGCACCCAGAATTGTCCCTCCCATTTGATAGGAAAGGCCGTGCTTTTCAAGTGTCCGCTTGACTCTCTCCTTCTTTGCTTTCCATACAGGATCTTCCTCCCCTTTTTCAAAATCCATGAACTCCTGCAGAACACAGCCGAGCACAGAAATAGCATCACGCGTTTCATCGCTATTCGTTGCCCTTAGCCATTCAGCACACTTATCAACACAGTTTCCTGTTGGAATTTCGTCTGGTGCCCCGCATCGTTGAAACAACGTATTGAGCTTACTATGGCTGTAATAGTGAGAACTGAGAATATCGCTAACCTCAGCTATTACTGCTGATGGAATCTTTGTGCCGGACATCAAAGCCTTAATTCAAAGTAACTGCCATGAGATGAATTTGCCCTTGCCGCGGATCGGTGGTACAGAATCCACTCAGGGGAGTATCGAAAGAGCCTCATTAAATCGTCGACACCATCTTTATATTTTGACTGGCTTTCTTCAGCACATCCAGCATCGACATAAAAATTAGCCGCCCCGCGTCATTACCCAGCATATCCTCGACGCAGCGCTCCGGATGCGGCATCATGCCGAGGACATTTCCTTTGACGTTGACGATGCCGGCAATATTATCGAGCGAGCCGTTCGGATTGGCTTCCGGTGTCACTTCGCCGTCCGGCGTGCAGTAGCGAAAGACGACTTGGGCAGTCGCTTTCAATTGAGAAAGTGTCACATCGTCGGTGTAGTAGTTGCCGTCGGCATGAGCGATAGGAATTTTCAGCACTTGGGCAGGCTCACACCGGCCTGTGAAAGCCGTCGCGGCATTTTCAACACGCACATAGACATCCTTACAGATGAAGGACAGCGAACGATTGCGGAGCATCGCGCCGGGCAGCAAGCCGGCTTCCAGCAAAATCTGAAACCCATTACAGATTCCAAGCACCAGTCCACCGGCCGACGCAAACTCCTTCACCGCTCCCATCACCGGTGAAAATCGCGCAATCGCCCCGGTCCGCAAATAGTCGCCATACGAAAAGCCGCCCGGCAAGATGATCGCATCCAACCCGTTCAGCGAAGTCTCTTTATGCCACGCCATCTGCACCGTCTGCCCCAGCACATCCGCCAACACGTACTGGCAGTCATGATCGCAATTGGATCCTGGAAATGTGACGACGCCGATATTCATCCGCTCAACCCTTCATTACATTTGCATTACATAAAAAAATAAATCAGGGATGGGATAGGCCAGGCTTGACTCCACTGCGCGCATCGAACGAGCACATTCTGATGGTGCGCGTTCTGCGAGCACTGAGGTAAGTCTGGCTTATCCCGTCCCTCCACTTACTGCAACTCGTATCGATACTCTTCAATGATCGTATTCGCCAGCAACTTCTCGCACATGGCCTTTACTTCAGCTTCAGCTTTATCTTTCGCGGCCTCTTTCAACTCCAACTCCATGTACTTCCCGACCCGCACATGGCTCGCCGAATTGAATCCCAACGTCTCCAATGCATGCTCAATCGCCTTCCCCTGCGGATCGAGAATGCCCGGCTTCAACGTCACATGAATCTTTGCCTTCACAATTGACTCCCGTCTTTGGACGCCTGTGTCGCGCTGAACAATTTCTTCCTCGCCCAATTAATCACGATCACAATGATCACGCCCGTCCCCGACAACCCTAGACACGTCCACCGCCAAAATGGATCCGGCGTATTGATCGCCATCAACGCCACCGCCCCCGCCCAGACGAGAATCGCCCACAGCAGACCATGTTCCATAAACTTCAGGATGAGGCGTCTCACTCTTTCTTCTCTTCCTTCTTCTCTCCCCTCCTAGGACTTGAGGGCTATTATAAATGAAGGAAGGGTGACCTGAAGCGTCTCCACTGCGCACATCGAACGAGCACATTCTGATGGTGCGGGTTCT
This sequence comes from Nitrospiraceae bacterium, assembly GCA_025934615.1. GTDB lineage: Bacteria > Nitrospirota > Nitrospiria > Nitrospirales > Nitrospiraceae > JAICXS01. Next base: position 6,068 of record JAICXS010000036.1, on the reverse strand, counting down.
GTGAGCACAGAGACGATTCAGGTTACCCTTCCTCACCACATACTCTTCGCAACACTTCCTGATACGCCTCTTCAATCTTTCCCAAGTCCTTCCGAAACCGATCCTTGTCCATCGACTCCCTCGTCCCCGCATCCCAAAAGCGGCACGTATCCGGCGAAATTTCATCAGCCAAGAGCAGCTTTCCATTGTGCAACCCAAATTCCAGCTTAAAATCTACGAGGATCATCTTACGTTCTTTGAAAAATGGCTGGAGCACCGCATTAATCTGTCGCGCCTGCTGCTTGATCTCGTCCACGATCTTCGGATCAGCCAGCTTCATGAGCCGCACATGCTCCTCGCTGATCAATGGATCGCCCAGCGCATCATTCTTATAGTAAAACTCGACCACCGGCGGTTCGATCGGCTCTCCCTCTTTCAGCCCTAACCGCTTCACCAAACTGCCGGCAGTCATGTTCCTCACCACCACTTCAATGGGCACGATCGCCACGCGCTTCGTCAGCATCTCGCGATTGCTCAACCGCTCGATAAAATGCGTGCTCACCCCGGCCGATTCCAGCACACGAAACAACCGCTCCGATACCTTATTATTGACGATCCCTTTCTCGACAATCGTCCCGCGCTTCTGCGCGTTGAACGCCGTCGCGTCGTCTTTGAAGTATTGGATCACACGATCCGGCTGGTCCGTGGCGAAAATCTTTTTCGCCTTGCCTTCATAGAGCATCGTGCCTTGTGTCATCGTTTGCTCTTTCTCCGCATAGTGCGCACGCTCTTCTTCCCATCTACACCAAACACGCGTCGATAGATCTTCTCCAGATGCCGTAGATAATGCTTCGGATCGAAACACGACTCGATCTGCTCCATAGTGAGATATTTCGTGATCAGTGGATCTTTGCTCACCAGTTCCTTAAATCCAGCCCCTCCTCTATTCCACCCTCCCACCCCAAGCGCGCCAAGACGCGCCCCTTCCCAAGCCTGCATCGCATTGCGCTGCACCGCTTCGTAGGCATCTTTGCGTTGCGCGCCGCCTTCAATCAGTTCCAACAGCAGGCGCTGCGAATAAACCAGACCGCCGGTCAGATCAAGATTGCGCTGCATGCGGGCGGGATAGACCAATAGATGCTTGATGAGATCCGTGAAACGCGCGAGCATATAGTCGACCAGAATCGTGCTGTCCGGCATGACCACACGCTCGACCGACGAGTGGCTGATATCCCGTTCATGCCACAACGCGACATTTTCCATTCCGGCCACACTGTTCGCGCGTACGATCCTCGCTAAGCCGCAGAGGTTTTCCGAGGCAATGGGGTTGCGCTTGTGCGGCATGGCCGACGAGCCCTTTTGCCCTTCGGAAAAATATTCTTCGGCTTCCAAGACTTCCGTCCGCTGGAGATGGCGAATTTCCACGGCAAACTTTTCAATGCTCGCCGCGAGCAAGGCCAAGGCAGAAAGATACGCCGCATGCCGATCGCGTTGGACAATTTGACTCGACACCGGGTCCGGCTTCAGACCGAGCTTGGAACAGACGTATTCCTCGACCTCAGGTCCGAGATGGGCAAACGTCCCCATGGCGCCGGAGAGCTTACCGACCGCGATGTCCTCGCGTACGGCACGCAGGCGTTCGCGATGGCGACGGACCTCTTCATACCAGATCGCCAGCTTGAATCCGAACGAGACCGGCTCGCCGTGGATGCCGTGCGAGCGTCCGACCATGACCGTCTCCCGATGTTCCAAGGCGCGCGCTTTCAACACGTCCAACAATTCGTCGACATCCAGCAGAATACTGTCCATCGCTTCGGTCATTTGAACCGCTAATGATGTATCGACGATGTCCGAGGACGTCAGACCCTTATGGAGAAACCGCGCTTCAGGTCCGACCGGCTTGGCCAATGATTCGAGAAACGCGATCACGTCGTGTTTGACAACCTGCTCGATCTCCGCAATGCGGTCCACATCGATCCGGGCCTTCTTGCGCGCCCGCGCGGCCACACCTCGTGGCACTTCGCCGCTTCGTTCTAATGCTTCACACGCGAGGAGCTCTACGTCCAACCAAATCTCGTACTTGTGCTTGAGATCCCAGATGGCTTTCATGCGTGGACGGGTATATCGCTCGATCATGGCATCCTCCGCATGCAGGAGCGGGGTACGGGGCGAGGAGCACGGGGCGATGACACAGGGAGCAGAGTCGTCTTGACGATCATGTCCATACCTTCACCATCCGTGCCTCTAACCTCGCATCCCGTGCCTCGCGCCATTTTCCGCATCGGCCATGGCTAAACGTTTGGCTTCAAGGCGTAGGTCGGCCATAACGATCTTATCCAATACGCCATTGACGAATTTTGTCGCGTCATCGTCGGCAAACTGTTTGGCCAATTCGATCGCTTCATTCACCGTCACTTTGGCCGGCACTTCGGGCATCCAGAGCAGTTCATAGAGCGCGGCGCGGAGAATGTTGCGATCCACCACCGGCATGCGGCTGACTTTCCAATTCGTCGCATGGGCGCCGATCACGTGATCCAATTCCTTATGGTTGGCCATCACACCGTCCACTAACCGTTCAGCAAATTCCCGTACCTCTTCCGTTGGAGGATCCCGTTCCCAGAAATCCTCCAACCAATGCTCCGTATTGCCGTGAATATCCCATTGAAAGAGAATCTGGAGCGCCCGCTCTCGTGATTGCCGCCGGCTCCCCATTTATGACCTCATTCCTGTTTTTTTCTTTGGTGTTTTTGATAACGGGGATCTGCTTGAACGGCTCTCCGCCGGCTTCGTCTGGACGTCGCGGAGCAAGGTCACCATTTCAATGGCGGTTCGAGCGGCGTCGGCTCCCCGATTATGCTTCGCCGGATCGGCTCGTTCAATGGCCTGCGCCACCGTATTGGTCGTCAACACACCGAAGATCACCGGCAGATCGCACTCTAAGGCCACTTGCCCAATGCCGCGGCTGGTTTCCGCACTGATATAGTCGAAATGTGGCGTGTCGCCCCGGATCACCGCGCCCAGACAGAGTACCGCATCGAAACGACCGGTGCGTGCCAAGGCACGAGCCGCAAGTGGAATTTCAAAAGCCCCCGGCACGCGGATGACTTCGAGCGCCTCATCCGCCGCGCCGGCTTTCTTCAATGTCTCAACCGCCGCCGCGAGCAATCGGCTGGTCACAAACTTATTAAATTTGCTGACGACAATGCCGAAGCGGAGACCGGTCGCATCGTACGTCCCTTTGCGAAGTTTCATGCTGCCTTATTTCTATGGGTCTCAACAATGCTTAACAGGGGAGTTGGATGGTTCCACTGTGCGCGTCGAACGAGCACCATATCATCGTGCGCGTTCTGTGCACAGCACCGTCCCAACTCCCCTGTTACACCTTTTTTAAGATATGCCCGAGCTTGTGCTTCTTCGTGCGCAAGTAGCGCTCGTTCGCGGCTCTCGGTGGAATCTCGATCGGCACACGCTCGATCACCTTTAAGCCATAGCCTTCGATGCCGACGATCTTCCGAGGGTTGTTTGTGATGAGCCGGATTTGATGCAAGCCGAGATTGACAAGAATTTGGGCACCGGTCCCGTAATCGCGCAGATCGGCCTTAAACCCTAGTTGCAAGTTCGCTTCGACGGTATCGCTGCCGTCATCCTGCAGCTTATACGCTCTGATTTTGTTGAGCAGCCCGATCCCGCGTCCCTCTTGATTCAAATACAGTAAGACGCCACGGCCTTCTTTTTGGATTAACTCCATCGCACTTAGCAATTGATCGCGGCAGTCGCACCGTAAGGACCCGAAGACATCCGCGGTGAGGCAGCCGGAATGCACACGGACCAGCGTCGGGCTCGGATCATCGACCTGCCCCTTCACGAGCGCAATGTGCGTGCCCCCGTCCATCTCATTTTCAAAGGCCACCGCTTCGAACTCGCCAATAATGGTTGGCAGGCGCGCGCTGGCCACACGTCGCACGAATGTTTCACGCCGGACGCGGTACTCGATCAGCGATTTGATCGTCACCATCCGTAGCCCATGCGTCTTAGCAAACTTCCTTAACTCGGGCACACGCGCCATCGTGCCGTCCTCATTCATAATCTCGCAGATCACGCCAGCGGGCGTCAGCCCTGCCAGTCGCGCGAGATCGACCGAGCCTTCGGTTTGACCGGCACGTCTAAGCACACCGCCCTTTTGCGCTTTTAATGGAAAAATGTGACCGGGACGCGCGAGATCGGACGGCTTGGTCTTGGGATCGATGGCCACATGAATCGTCGTCGCCCGATCCGCGGCCGAAATCCCCGTGGTGATATCGTGTCGGGCGTCGATGGAGACCGTGAACGCCGTTCCGAACGTTGCGGTGTTTTCGTGCGCCTGCGGCGGAAGCTGCAGTTCTTCGACGCGCTCGGGTGTCAGCGCCAAACAGATCAACCCCCGGGCGTGCTTCGCCATAAAATTGATGGCGTGCGGGGTGACTTTCTCGGCTGCCATCACAAGGTCGCCTTCATTCTCGCGATCTTCATCGTCGACAAGAATGATGAAGCGCCCTCGTTTGATGTCTTTGATCGCCTGTTCAATACTATCGAAATGGGAGGTGTTTACCTTACGCGCCATGGCCTTGTTCGTGCTCTTCGGTGTGCAACCACTTAAATCTTTTCTCATTTGAATGTCAATGATGATGGCTAGGCGTTCAGGGGTGCTGTCTGACGGCGGCGGATTGAAATCGCGCTGGCCCATGCTGACGCGGCCACCATTGCCAAGATCCAGAATCCGGTTTGATATGTGCCGGTCATATCCTTTAATACACCAAGCCAAATGGGCAACAGAAATCCGCCCAAGCCACCCGCCGCCCCCACGAGACCCGACGCCAAACCGATGTGTTTCTGATACCATTCCGGAACGATTTGAAAGACGGCCCCATTGCCGAAACCCATCACACCGACCGCGAGAGCCATAAGAGAAACCGCGGCCCACATTGGCGGCAAATATCCGATGCCGATGGTCAGCACCATAATCGTCGGGAATACGAGGCGAAGGGCCCGTACGCCGCTGATGCGGTCGGCGACGTACCCACCCAATGGACGAATCAGGCTTCCGCCAAGACCGCAGAGCGCCGTCATGGTCCCGGACGTCACCAAATCCATCCCATACTGATCGTGGAAGAAAATCGGCAAGAGGCTGCATAATCCCACGAAGCCTCCGAACGTGACGGCATAAGCAAAGCACAGCCAATACATCGAGCGATGCTGCATGAGCTCTGCGGCGACATGCCACCAGCGCGCGTTCGAATCTCGACGGACACCCTCAGAAGCAGGGGTGCCATTGTCCTGCACCAGTATCACAAACAGCGCCAAGGTGACGAGAATAGGAACAGCCATCAGCCCAAAGACCTGTTGCCAGCCGATCATGGCTCCCCATCGAGGCGCACAGAACATAATGAATACCGTTCCAATATTGCCTGAGGCGGCGAGGCCCAGTGCCAATCCTTGATGCTCAGTGGGGTACGCCCGGCCCGCCAGCGGGAGCGTCACCGCAAAGCTCGCGCCCCCGACGCCTAGCAGCAAGCCCATTACGATAAGGTCGGCATACGAATGAACCGCAAGCCATCCCCAAAGAACGGCTATAAGTTCACCGATCAGAACGGCAATGCCGGTGCATTTAGCGCCGAACCAGTCGCAGGACCATCCCGCAACCACGCGCAAGAATGCGCCGCCTAGCAGAGGAACCGCAACGGCGATCACTTTTTCTGTCGCAGTGAGTCCGAACGTTTCGGCAATGAGCACACCCAACGCGCCGATCAAGAGCCACACCATGAAACTGATCGTAAGATGCAACCAGACGCCGAGCAAAGTCGGCCAATGCCCGCTTCTCACGGCTGTGAAAAATTGTGCCATGCCCTTGTTCTTTCGAAATGAAGACCGTGTGACTCGAAGGCCGCTACTATAATCCACACTTCTTCGAAGCGGCAACTCTGCATGGCTCTTTACCTACGTCAACCACGTACGCCTTTACGATCGATCAATCTCAACAGACGCACTTTGTTCTCCAATCCGTTCCGTCTATAATCAAGGAATGGCGAGAGTATCAAAAAAACACAACTCTA
>JAICXS010000103.1 GCA_025934615.1 Nitrospiraceae bacterium | reverse complement strand
TTGACGGTGAACAGGCGGTCGCCAATGTCTTGAAGCTTCGCGATCTGGCGGTCCAGTTAGCAATGCAACCGACGCTGACATTACGAGGGCTGGTCGGTGAACTGACGACACGTGCCCTGGACGTGCCGGACGAGGCGGAGAGCTCGTTGGCCGAGAACCTGACTGATGAGCAGGGGTCCGTCCGCCTGCTGAGTATACATAAAGCGAAGGGATTGGAGTTTCCTGTGGTCGTCCTTGCCGGTTTGCAGCGTGGCACCAATCGCGTCTCATCTCGGATCATGGTGCATCATGATTGGTCCTCGGGTATTGTCGGCATCAGAGCCGGCGAGTTGCAGACGCCGGGAGGGGTCTATGTGGCGGCAAAATTAGAAGAGCGCAGGCGGGCTGAACAGACGCGCCTCTTGTATGTCGCCATGACACGAGCGAAGCGTAGGCTCATTTTATCCGCCGGTATTCCCAAACAAGTGGCGCAAGACAGCTTTCTGGCCATGGTCGCTCAAGGATTTGGGCTCGACCTGGCTCGTGTAGGTGCCGAGGACCAGACCATTCGTTTGCCGATCGCGAGTGGGACGGTGTCCTTCACGGTGGCTCCCGGTAAGACCGTGCCCCTGCATGCCGACAAGCGTGACGGCGTAGAATGGCAGGATCTCGATCATGATGATGTGGCTTCAGTGCGGACTCGATGGGATGAACGGTTCCGCCGTCAACAGGAGATCCGGCAATGCCCGCCATTCTTAACGCCGACCCGTTTGAAAGCAACGATGGCGCCGACCGTGCCACGTTTCACCCGTAATGGACAAAGTTTGCAGATGGGGCCTCTCATCGGGACGCTCGCGCATCGCATCTTGGAGCAGTGGGATTTTGCGGACGATTCTGGAAACCTCATTGGCCAAGTTGAAACGATATGCTCAAAGTCAGCCTCAAGTGATGGCTATGATGTTAGTGAGATAAGCAATGAACTGAAAGATATGCTTGGTGTATTTATCACATCCGAAATTTATCAGATGCTGCGAGCATCCACCATCATCGGCCGAGAAATTCCATTTGTCGTGCCTTGGCATATATCCGAATCGCCGAAAGACACGGCCGCCTCACTATTTCGGCGGGGTGCACAAACCCGGTCCGATTTATTTGTCGGATCGTGCGCGCCAGCTTTCTTGCTTCAGGACTGTCACCACTCTCTGATGGAAGGGATTATCGATCTGGTGTATCGTTTCAACGGTGAAATTTGGATCGCCGATTATAAAACCGATCGTATTACTTCTGATGAGATCGCGTCTCGGGCGGAAGAGTATCGACTTCAAGTGCAGGTCTATTCGGAGGCTGTGTCGCAATGCCTAGGCGTCAGGCCCAAAGGTTTTCAGTTTATTTTTCTTCGTACCGGGACGGTCGTTCCGGTCCTGTCGTGAGGAGGCATCATGAGAGGTAGAGTATGGATGGTCGTAGTGGCACTTGTACTTGCCGGATGCGCCCCCAGCAAGCCAATGGCGGCTGAACGGACATTGAAGGCGCCAACCTACGCCATCCCCGACGCGGCCACGGCGATGGAAGAGGGCAATCGACTATTCGGCGGCCGACAGTTCGAGGCGGCAAAACTGAAATACCAGGAAGCGATTAAGGTTCAGCCGACCTTGGCGGAAGCGCATTACAATTTAGCGCTTGTCTATGATTTTTTACGGGACGATGCCACAGCCAAACATCACTATATTGAAGCGGCGAATTTAGCCCCTGGCCATAAGGTCATTTGGGATGCACCGCCGCTTCGCAGGCATGGAGAGGTCGAGGCACATCCTAAGGGATCCGACACCCAGTACCTGCCGGCTTTGGGAGGACGCTGAGCGTAATGAAAAAGTAACATGCAAAGGTAAAAGTCAGAAATTCTCATATCAACTGTTATCTTTTATTCTTCCTTGTCACTTCTATGCCACGCCGACGTTCATGCTCTCTTGCGATTGAGCCGGAGGCATTCGAAGCTCTGGTCCGCCAAGCCATTGATAGCGTCCCGCCGGAGTACCGTGACTTACTCACGAATGTGGCCATTGTGGTTGAAGAGACGCCGTCGCGAGACGTGTTGGATGAGCTCGGCCTGGCATCTGAAGATGACCTCCTTGGGCTTTATTCCGGGACTTCCTTAGAAGATGAATCGTTTTTCAGCGTCGGGGGACAGTTGCCGGCTCGCATCTCGATCTACCGCAGGCCGATTTTACGGCTGTGCCGAAGTGCGGAAGAGGTCGTCAATGAGGTTCGAGATACCGTCGTCCACGAGATCGGCCATCACTTCGGATTGGATGATGACGAGATGCCGTATTAGCCTAGAAGAACTGTATGGCGATGAAACATGGCGTACGGTCCGGTGCACTTCCCATCACGAATCGGGCCAAAAGGTCCCTTCGGTCTCGTTCGCTTGGAGAAAGACGATTCAACGCCCCCCGTTTTTAGCGCGTCTGCCGAGCGTGCCAGTATCCGACGGCGAGCATCAGGGCGCCGAGGAGAACCATCGGCGCGCTGAGGAATTGGCCCATGGTGATTGGCCCCGCAATAAAACCTAAGTGCAGGTCCGGCTCACGGAAGAATTCGACGAAGATCCGACACAACCCATACCCCATGATGAAGGTCCACATAAGAGTTCCTGGGGGAGTCGGACGGCGTCCGATCCACCAGATCACCACGAAGAGCAGTCCTCCCTCCAGCGCCGCCTCATAGAGTTGAGAAGGATGCCGACATTCCGGCCCGCCGCCCGGAAAGACCATGCACCATTCGACATCGGTTGGGCGGCCGTACAACTCCCCATTGATAAAGTTGCCGATCCGGCCAAATCCCAATCCAATAGGGACGGTCACCGCAGTCAGATCGGCAATCGTATAGACCGGGAATCCCTGGCGCCAGCAATATAAAAGAATGGCGACACTCACGCCGAGTAATCCACCATGGAAGGACATGCCGCCTTCCCACACAGCGGCCATCTTTGCGGGATGCTCTAAATAATACGGGAGATTATAAAATAAGACGTACCCGAGACGGCCCCCCGCAAAGACGCCGACGGCCGCATAGACGATGAGGTCATAGAGTTGTTCTTTGGTGATTGCAATGCCGCGAGCCGCGGCGCGGGCCTTAATGACAAAGTAGGCGGTGGTCAGTCCAAGCAGGTACATCAGGCCGTACCAACGGAATTGCAGCGGGCCGATGCGGAGAAACACGGGATCGATATTGGGATACGGTATCATCGTGGGCGCTGATAGTAGAGACCTGCACAGGATATTGCAACTAGATGGTTTCGAAGAGAATAGGGATTAATTCCACGCTTCGCGATCTTTCCTGCCGGTAGAGGAGTATTTCAGTACGTTGATGCTTGCCTGAATCAGACCCGCCTCGCTCATCTCTACATCGTCAAGGAATTGACTTTACCTATAGGAGATCGTTGTTCTCTTGACGCCTTCCCCTGTCGCGATGGCTGCGTCTGTTTCAATTCATGTAAAATCAGACACTTCTCGATGCACGCATGAGACCAAATAGAGGCATAGGATTTGCTGTGCCCTCCATTCATGCGGAAGAGATCGTCAATTGTAGCCCTCCTCATTGTTGTTCTTTCCTTGCTTGTCATTAAGCCGGCGAACGCCGATCAATTGCATAGTTTTGTTCTTCCCGATGATGGCCCGCGGTACCAGGCGCCCATAAAAGGACCGGATGGATCGCTCTTTACCGATGGCATCACGGCATTTGGGCAGGAGCGCTATCAGGATGCAGAACAGGCGTTTGACTCGCTGATAAAGAATTTTCCCACGAGCCCGCTTGTACAGGCTTCTCGTGCGTTTCTGGCCGATCTCATTGCAAAAGGAGGTACGGATCATCAACGACGTCAAGCCATCGAAGCCTATCGTGCGTTGATTCGCGACGATCCTTCTTCGTCCAACGCGTCACGGGCCCGTTGGCGAATAGGAGATTTGTATGCGCAGGACCGATGGTTGGTCGAGGCGAAAGCGTCGTACGAGCAGGCCCTGGCAGAATCCTCCAAGGAGGCCCCGAGAGCGTTGCTCGGCCTGGGGCTCGTGCTTCTCGAAGGAGCGCAATGGAAAGACGCCGTCCACGCATTTCAACAGGTAAAGACGCGCACAGAAGATGAACGTCTGATTGTTCCCGCCATGTTTGGGTTAGCCGAAGCACTGGCCCGCGCGAAACAATGGGACAAGGCACACTCCGCCTATGAGTCCGGAGTCCGACAGTGGCCGACTGCCTTCAAGCTTCATCCGGAATCCATGCTGTTGTTCGCAGATGTCAAGGTGCACTTGCAGAAACATGCCGAGGCGCGCGCCCTTTTGGCACAGTTTTATAATTTGCATCCTCACCATGCCGAGGCGCCGTCCGCGTTGATTCAAATCGGCGATAGTTGGCGGCAGGGCGGGCGCTTCGATCGCGCCAAGACATTGTATGCCGCGGTCATTCAAAACCATTCTGGGACATACCAGGAATCGATTGCGCGGATGCGCTTGGCGGAGGTGGCTCGCGAAGGTCTTGTGCAAGAACCGAAGGCGGGACCGCAATTAGGGATCGAGGCCATGCTGGAAGGCCGGCAGGCCGGCGAGGCCGACTCACGGGCACAGGAGGAGTTGCTAGAGCACATCGCTCAATCGTATGCGAGTGTGTCGCTTGGAAGCGAGGCCTTGTTCCATCTTGGCGAACATCTGGAGGCTCTGGACCGACGGCTGGAAGCGGTAGAAGCCTATCGGCGAGCCAGCGAGCGGAAGGGACTGATTGCCGATGACCTATGGCCGGATTCGGCGGGCCGGCGTTTAGTGACGATCTTAGGCTCATGGATGATTGCGGCCTTGCAGGCCCACGATGATTTGACCGCGGTGAACCTCTTCTACCGGCACGGGGCCTCTGGGGAGGAGTTGTATGCCGGCAACGCTATTTTGCTCCAGGTTGCCGAGGCCCATCACCGCCTTGGATTTTCTCCTCAGGCCATTAAGTTGTATCGGAGTCTGGTGAAAGACACCGTTCCGGATGCCGTCCGTGAAAAAGCCTTCGTGGGGCTGGGACTGGCCTATCTCGAGCAACAAGATTGGCCGGCGGCAAGGCGCGTCTTCGAGCGCACGTTGCTCCAGTATCCGGCCGGGCAGAGCCGAAGCCTTGTGCTCGGCTATCTTGCCGAAACGCTCCATCGGCAAGGTGAATGGAACGCCGTGATCCGAGTCTGTCGACTCTGGTTGGGCCATGCTCATGCCGATGCCATGGCTTCTCCGGAAGGTCGGCAGATGCGCCATCTGCTGGCCAACGCACAGCTTGCGATTGGACATGCTTCTGAAGCCCTGGTCACGCTCGCCGGTACGATGACTACCCCAGGTGCGAAGACACCGGACACTTGGCTTCGCTATGCGGATCAACTCGTGGTCTCTGGACGGTATGAGCAAGCAGCCCTGCACTATCTGCATGTCATTCAGTCTCCCTCATCCCCCACCGATGCTCAATGGGCTCGCTTTCAATTGGCGAAGGTGAGGCGCGCCCAGAAGCGATATGGAGAAGTACGCACACTCCTCCAAGAGGTGCAATCCATGGCGACCGATGATCTCGTCGGTCGCATTTCGGCCGCTCTGTTAGCGGATCTTCCACAGACGGCCAAAAGGGCAGGAGGGTGACCATGGCACAGCCGACCACGGATGGACACAATTTTGAGATCCTCCACGATGCCTTCCGTAGTTTCGATCAGGCGGCGGGAAGCTTACAAGAAGCCTATCGGATGTTGATGTCGCGCGTCGAACGGTTGGACCTTGAACTGGCGGCGAGCAACGAGGCCTTGCGGGTCAATCTGAAGGATAATGAAGAAATTAAGGCGCATTTGACCGCGATTCTGGAATCCCTCGCCACAGGGGTCATCGTAGCGGGCGTCGGAGGAATTATCATTCGGTGCAACCAGGCCGCGGAACGCTTGCTTGGCGTGGCCCGCGAGCAGATGCTGGGACATCTGCTGAAACAGTTTCTCGATGAAAAACACCTGACGAGCGGGTGCTATCCCGTCGTATCGCCTACCGGCGCGCTCCTGGCAATCCTACGGACGGTTCTTCGCGATGCGGCCGGGCACCCGTCCGGCGATCTGATCCTGCTACAAGATATCTCCGACGTGCGCCGATTGGAAGAACGCGTCCAGCGACGGGATCGTTTGGCGGCGATGGGTGAAATGGTTGGCCGGATCGCCCATGAGATACGGAATCCACTTGGCAGCGTCGAACTCTTCGCGTCCATGCTCCGCAAAGACTTAGTCCATGATCCTGTGAGGCGCCAATATGCTGAGCATATTTCCGTCGCGGTCCAGGCGATGGATCGTTTGTTGGCCAATCTGTTGACCTATACGAAACCCGATTGCTCTCAGGCCGGCCGGCATGCCTTGCGTCCGTTGCTCGAGGAAGTCCTGATGCTGGCCGCACACGAAATTACCAAACGCCATATCGACGCGACTTTGCACATCGCGGCATCGGTCCATTCTGTCTGGTGCGATGCCGGACAGCTCAAGCAGGCGTTGTTGAACGTCTGTGTCAATGCCGCGCAAGCCATGCCGACCGGCGGGAGGCTCACGATAGATGTGAGTCATGAGATCTGTGGCCAACCACCGATGAGCGAGCCGGCCCTGATCAGAATTTCGGTATCCGATACAGGGCCGGGCATCGATCCGGTCCATGTCTCGCGTGTGTTCGATCCATTCTTTACAACACGGG
>JAICXS010000422.1 GCA_025934615.1 Nitrospiraceae bacterium | reverse complement strand
CTCGGCCCGTTCTCCAAAACGTCAAGCCACCAGGCGTTGCACGATTGCGAAATGCCCATATGATTGGGGACGACGTCGAGGATCTGGCCCATGCCGTGTTGGCGAAGCGTCCGGGCGAAATCTCGGTAGTCGTCTTCTGTGCCGATTTCCGGATTCAGCATCCGCGGGTCGGCGATATCATAGCCATGCAGGCTTCCGGGTGTCGCCTTCAAGTAGGACGAAGCATAGCAATCCGTAATGCCAAGTGTATGCAGGTAGGGAATGATGGTTCGCGCATCCTGAAAGGTAAAGGACCGATTGAATTGCATTCGATAGGTCGCGACGGGTACTCGAGCAGGCGGTGCGGGCATGAAAATCTCCCCGGGCTAATGGAGCGTTGGATGTCGGTATAGCGAGGCCTGATCGGTCGTATGCCATTGCGGAAGGACCACCAGACCGGATCTTCCGACATGAAACCGTTTACGGTCCGCCGCGACATCGAACCCGATGGATGTGCCTTCGGGGATATGGTTGAACCGATCCACAATGACACGCCGCAGTCGGGATTTCGCCCCGACCACCGCGCCGTCGAGAATAATGCATTCATCCAGCGAGACGCCCTGTTCAATGGTAATGTCGCGGCCGATGACGGACCGCGAGATCTCGGCCCCGACAATGCGGCTCCCTTGGCCCACAACGGAATGATCGACATGCGCGCGAATGAGACTTGACGGTGGGGCATCGCAGTGGTCCGTTAAAATCGGCCAATGGGCATTGCACAGGTCGAACACGGGCCTCTCACCGAGAATATCCATGTTGGCTTGCCAGTACGCTTCGAGTGTGCCTACATCTCGCCAATAGCTCGACTCCTCATAGGGATTCAGCCCGGGAATGCGGTTATGGCAGAAGTTGTACGCGAGCGTGCGATGAGTCCCGATGGCGCGGGGCAGGATGTCGCGACCGAAATCATGTGAGCCCGGTGTCTTGGCGTCATGCTCCAGGATGTCCTGTAAGAGAGAGGCGTTGAAGAGATAATTTCCCATGGAAGAGAATGCCTGCCCTGGATCTCCGGGCATCGGCTTCGGCTGCTTTGGTTTTTCTTGAAAGCCGACGATGCGGGGCGCTCCCTGTGTTTCGGCCACTTCGATGATGCCGAATCCTTGAGCCGCCTGAACCGGCACGGGCCGGGCGGCGACCGTAATGTCGGCATGGTGCTCCAGGTGAAATTGCACCATTTGATTGATGTCCATCCGATAGATATGGTCGGCGCCGAACACGGCGACCAAGTCCGGCTTAAAATCACGCAACAAATTCATATTTTGATACACCGCATCCGCCGTCCCTTCATACCATCCGCTTCTGGTACGCATTTGCGGGGGGACTACCGACACAAACTCATTCGGCCGCTCGCCGACCCGCCATGCCCGCCGCAAGTGTTCGATTAACGACTGGGAGCGATACTGCACCAGCACATACAGCGAACGGATATTCGAGTTCAAAAAGTTGCTCAAGACAAAATCGACGATCCGGTATTTGGCGGCAAAGGGAACGGCCGGTTTGCTTCGATGTTCGGTCAGCGGCATAAGACGTTCACCCTTCCCGCCCGCCATGATCATCGCTAAGACATTACGGCTCATAATTTTGTTTGGCTATCAGCACAATAGCCCACCTGCCCGTGCATGATCCGGACATCGCTTGGGACCGATATGCAAGCAAGAGGCCGGTCTTGTCGTGCAGTTACGACGGAAAAGGTAAGGCAATCAAGGGGCGTTCCTCGAAAGACGCATAAGAAATTCAGGCAAAACCGGCGCCATCTTGTCCCAGTCGGGACAACTTGTCCTTTTGGCTGATGCTGATTTTTTTGTTAGGCCGATGCAGGGGGGAGTGATGGCCGCAAGTATACAGTTTGTTGAGGCAATGGTATCTGGATGCCTTCCCGCTTCAGTCGTTTAAACATTCGTTTTCGAAGTTCGTGTTGGACCAAAGCATGATCGTTGAACTCTCGAACATGGCAGTTGACTGAAAAATTCAATGACGATTCTCCCACGCCGGGAATAAAACGGACAGATGGGGCCGGCTCTGCGAGTAGGCCCGGTACAGCGCCGATCGTGCTTAAGGTTTCCTCTAAGAGCACGCGTTCGATCATGTCCGGATCGGCGTCATGAGGAACGCCGATAACAATGGAAATTCCGCGTCGTGGGTCGGGCAAGTGATAATTGACAAGGACCGATTGAGTTAATTTGCTGTTCGGCAGAATCACCATATCGTTTGACGGCATACGGATTCGAGTCGTTCGCCAACTGATGTCTTCGACATAGCCCTCTTGGCCCGATTCCAGCTTGATGAAATCCCCGACGCGGATCGGCTGCTCGATCAACAAATGTATGCCGGCAAAAAAATTGGACAGGGTGTCTTGAAGGGCCAAAGCCACGGCGAGCCCGCCAACCCCGAGTGCCGTCAAGACGGGTGTGATGGACATGCCGAGCCCGCCTAACAGCACGAGCCCGCCCGTTACCCAAATCACCACCTTCATGAACGTCAGCGTGAGGCCGGTTGCCGGCGTGGCGATGTGGCTTTGCTTCAGGCCGACTTGAAGCGCGGTTCCGGAAAGATTCGCCGTGGCGACGGTCACTGAAATAACTAAGAGGCTGAACAAGATTTTCAAGGCCGTTGCGCTGAACTGTTGAGGCAGTTCCGCGGTATCGACGGCCGTGTACAAGCCGATGAGGAGGCACCACATGAGGGAAGGAAGACGGAAACTGTCGAGTATTACGGCGCTGAAGGGGGTCGTTGTGGCGGTTGCCCACCGCCGTACCGCGCGGATGGCAAGATAACGCAGCCCGAACGCGACGGCGGTTACCACAGCGAAAACCGCGGTCGCGGTCAAGATTTGTGTGGTGGCGGAACCCATGAAGAGATCTCCATTACTTACACTTACGGCGCCTGAACCCGTTCGGTAT
>JAICXS010000011.1 GCA_025934615.1 Nitrospiraceae bacterium | reverse complement strand
TAGTTTGGCGCGTTTGAATCATATACTGCTTCACTAGACGCTGTCCTGAAGAGGAGGAACCCATGGCGACCTCAATGAGCGGTCGAGAACGATACCACACGAATAAGCAGGATTTGTCGTGGACGGAGGAGCAAGCGTATCAAAATGTCGGCGACCTGGAACGAACGCTGTCAGGGTTGGTAGGAAGCGCCTTGCTGGTGGCCGGCCTCTTTCGGCGATCGTGGGGCGGGGCCATGATTGCCCTGACAGGAGCCGCGCTGCTTCAGCGCGGGGTCACCGGCCACTGCATGATCTATCAAGCCTTGGATGCGAACACCAACGAACTGGGGCGGCGAAAAGTACGAACGGGGAGCGCAATCAAGCTCCAAAAGGCGATCCGTATCGAGCGCCCGCCGGAGGAGCTCTATCGCTTCTGGCGTAACTTCGAGAATGTGCCGCAGATTATGAATCAAATTGAATCGGTGGAGATCATCAACGATCGGCTCTCTCATTGGGTCGCGAAGCCAATTCCACTTGGAGGACCCAAGATGGAGTGGGATGCCGAGATTATCAATGAGATCGATAATGAATTAATCGGCTGGCGATCGCTTAGAGGAGCCGATGTGGAAAGCGCCGGATCCGTGCGGTTTGAAAGGACACCCGATGGACGAGCGACGGATTTAACGGTGACATTGCAGTATGCCCCTCCCGGCGGGCGGCTCAGCGCATGGGCGGCCAAGCTGTTCGGGGAAGATCCGGAGCAGAAAATTGAGGAAGATCTCAAGCGCTTCAAGGAGACGATGGAAGCTCAAGCGCATAGCACGTCCTAACCAATCATGAGCCGAAAGCCTGCAAGGAGCAATTATGCATACACGTTCAGAATGGATCGCCGCCACGGGGTTCTTGGGCTTGCTGTTGGCGTATGATCCCACACAATCGACCGGCCCCGGGACACAGCAGGGAGACCATGCCGATATGTCAACTCAGCGCGGCGCGAGCACAGATTCCAAGTCCGCCAAAAATGAAGACTCCGGATCCGCGACAGGGGCCGTTCGGGACCGGTCTCAATCTGGAATAGAGTCAGGAGACAGCCATGGATCACCGCGTCCCGATAGCACCGGGCGCACGATGAAGGAGTCGGGCTCAGGCACGGCCAGCGGTGCGGCCAAATCGAGAAAGTAATCGTGCGCCGCCGCTGCCCGGCCGGCTCGGACGCGTTAGTGCGGATACAAGGATCGTCAGAAGCCGGCCAGGAGGCTAAGTCTATGGAGAAAGCCAGGAAATGGAGTCATGGTCGGCTTGAAGGAGGATCTCTCTGAGCAGAAGATTGAAGTCCTGATTCATCAAACTTATTTCCGCCTTCAGATTATCCAGCATCTCGGCTCGGTCTCGCAGCTCTTCGATGGAGTAGGTCCCTCCGTTCTCAAAGAAAAGTGCGAGCCGATGCTGCTCTGTTTTCGATCCTGCTTCGCCGAATCGCCCCTCTGCACGCCAATGCGATAACAGATGGGCTCGAATGGTTCCCTTCCCCTCCTTGAACGGCCAATTCAGATACCGCCATACCGTGGGAGGAAATAGATCGGATTGTTCGGGCCCTTCCCGCAGGTCGCGCAGCAGGTTGCGTGAATGTTGAAAGTCATATTGCCCACCGACAAAAATGGCCGCTGTCCCGAATCCTGCCGCCAGCGCGCCTCCGAATATGGCGACAATTTCAGATGCCGTGTTCTTGGCCGCGAGCCCCAACGCTCCCGCAACCACGCCGATTAAGGCATCGCCGACAATGGCGACCAGTAGACCCATCTCTTCCCGCTGACTTCGTATTTCGGTGAGCGCATCTGCGAGATGATCGGTCCGCGTCTCCTCGCACCCAGCTTCCGCCACGGTGGCGGATACTTCAAAGGCTGCGAGGGCGATTCGGTCCGAGAGTTGTTGGCGTATCTGGAGGCGGCGGAGAAGGCTACGGTCCATTTCTTCCTGCCCGGGCTCTTGCGGCAGGGTACGCGATAGGATCTGCAGCTCTTTCAGCAAGTCCTGGACGCCGATGATCATGGCGATGTCTTGTGCGTGCGGCGAGAACCCCTCGAGGCCCGAGAGTGATTCGTCCCTGGAAGACAAACGCGAATCCGGGAAGCGAGAGAGTGCGTCCGGTGCCCGCACCGTCGCAGGCGGTCCGCAATGGGTCGCATAGGCATCCGCCCGCAGGCGAGCTATGCGGGATGATGGAATGCTTGCGCATCCGGCGAGCAGCAAGCCGCTCATACATACACATGAGAGACTCATTATCCGCATCAGCAGGAATTAACCATTGGGCGTGCTTTGTTTCTGTCCTCAAAGCAGGAAACAGCGCTACAGGGTTTCTTGATCTTCCAGACGAAGAGGTAGCCGACACGAGAAAGGGATACTTCACCGACACCATTCGCCCAGAGGGTCGGTTAAGGTGCAGGGAGCTTGTTCAACAAGGGGTGAGGAGCTATGCCGTATACGACATTCACCGGGCATCCACTTCATCCGCAGATGATTGTGGCGCCTGCCGGACTGTTACCATTCAGTTTGGTGTTGGATCTGTTGTACATACAAACGGGGAATCGCTCGTACGCCGATGCGGCGTACTATGCGATGATCGGCGGATTCGTCGGAGGTGTGGCGGCCGGCGCCGCCGGGGCCGCGGATTATCTCGCCATTCCACCGGATGACCAGACGAAATCAATCGGCCGTTTCCATGGCCTGCTCAACCTGAGCCTCCTTGGGTTGACCGGCTTGAACCTCGTGCTGCGGCGTGGAAAGGGGCGATCGCCTCGTGGTGTACCGCTTTTGTTATCCCTGATTGGGAATGCGGGGCTGTTCGTGTCGGCATGGTACGGCGGACACCTGGTTTACGAACATGGGCTGCGTGTGAAGGCGGTGGGAGGTCCGCGACCCGTTCCGGAACTGAAGCCGCCAGGAGATGAAAAAGCGGAAGCGGCGCTTCTCTCGTTACATCACTTGCCCTAAGCGTTATCCAATGATGAATACCTAATGCGACCAACGGGAGCGGCGGCATGCCGTCAAGAGGAATGCCTAAGCGCTGTCGCAACGAAGCACCGAGATGTGCAGCGTAACGGCGTTCTACCGCTTGTCTGCGTCCAGGATACTATGAATGAGGGTCTTCAAATTGTCCGGATCGATGGCGTCGGCCTTGATGTTGCCATCTAAAATAATCGTCGGCGTGTGATCGACATTGACCCGTTGTCCCCACTTTTTGCCTTCCTCGACCGCTCGCGCCGGTTTTCCACTGGCTAATCCGGCTTCAAAGGCGGCCGGGTCCAGACCGACTTCTTTAATAAGCATTTCCCGAATGGTCTTATCGAAGACCTGGAGCCGGTCTTTGTGTATCGTCCGAAACAAGACCTGCTTCATTTCATGGCCCTTCCCCATCAGCTTAGCTTGCTCGTACATGTCGAAGGCGGTCGGAAGTTTGCCTGGGATGACGGGAAAACCTATCATCGTGGTCTCGAGTTTATTACCGAATTCTTTTTCCAATATCGGCAAGCCGGCTTCTTCGAA
Source organism: Nitrospiraceae bacterium (assembly GCA_025934615.1). GTDB lineage: Bacteria > Nitrospirota > Nitrospiria > Nitrospirales > Nitrospiraceae > JAICXS01. The sequence goes on along the minus strand of JAICXS010000011.1, from coordinate 8,562 downwards.
TAAATGACAGTGAGGACAATAGAAGTCAGCGAACTCGGTGAGTTTGACCTTCCCCGGCGTATGGGTGGAGGGCTCTTTCTCCAATACCGTGTATTTTCCTTTTAATGGAGCCGCCTTTACAGGCGCGGCAGCCCAGCTCTGGCATGCCGTCCCCATCACAAGCGCTACGGCGATCAGTACACTCAGCATACGGTCCCGTCGTCTCATAAGATGGACTCCTTGGCTAATTCTTTCACTTGTACACGGTATAATACTACATGCTGCTTTTCAGAATATCGATGCCTCTGTTGCTTGCCGCGACGGTCTCGCTTTCATCGTGCAGCACCTACAACGTGGTGCCGAAAGAGCTGCAATCCCAAGTCGATTCCACGGTGGAGTTTTCTCAGCTCCATGACGCGCCGGACCAATACCGCAGCCGGATCGTGGTTTTCGGAGGTGAAGTCCTCAGTGCCAAGCGTTTGAAAGATGAGACGCGAATCGAAGTCTTACAGCTTCCGCTCGATAAATTTGGGGCGCCTGACCATGATCGGACCTCGTCACAAGGCCGGTTTTTAGCCTTCGAAAAAGAATTCTTGGACCCTGCCACACTTCCGAGGGGAACGCGCATTACGATTGTTGGAGAAATCACCGGGGCGATGACCCAGCCGTTGGATGAAACCGAATATACATTTCCAACCATGGAGATCAAAAAACTTACGGTCTGGCCGAAGAACGACCGAGCCTATGCACGGCCTTACTATGGTGGATTGTATGGAGGTCCGTACGGTTATTGGGGCTGGCGCCGGTGGGGACCGTGGGGACCGTATCCCTATTCGCCATATTGGTGGTGAAATGGCAAGGATGTACGCGGAAGGTGGAGAAAGAAAGGAGGACAAATAAAGATACAAGCCCAATCTGAAGACATCACTTGCGCTGCTGGTTTGCCGTTCAGCGTCTGCCTTGACTGACAATCCGCTCGACTCGCTCATCGTTGCCGCCCAGTTCCAAATACTTCCGGTACTGAACCAGCGCGCGGATGGGATCTTTACGATGCAGCTCGTAAAAGACACCTAGGTTATAGTGCGCTTCGGGGAGATTCGGTTTCAGCTCCACCGCTTTTTCGTAGGCCTGCTCCGCTTCATCGAACAAACCGAGGGCCGTATAACTCATGCCAAGATTCATATGCGCCTCAGCATATTCGGGACGATAGCGTATGACTTGCAGAAACTGCTTCGTCGCTTCTTCTTGTTTGCCGGCGCTACGCAGCAGAAATCCAAGATTGTAATGGGCGTCCACGAGATCGGGTTTTGCTAGAATAGCCTGGTTATAGGCATCCGCCGCTTCTCCAAGATTATTCTCTTTTTCAGCAATTCGGCCAAGGAGATACCATGCATCAGCATGCGACGGATCGGCCTGCGTGAGTTGTTGCAGGGTATGTCGCGCCAATTTCGCATCGCCTTGCGTATCGTACAGACGGCTCAGGCTGTAGAGGGCTTCCGGATGCCGAGGTTTTAATGCCAACAAGGCTTGATAGGCCTGAATGGCCTTCGTCGCATTTCCGGCGCGCGTATAGAGTTTTGCTAACGCCAGCCGGGCCTCTTCAGATTGAGGCGCCAGTGCGATCGCTCGCGTCAGCGCTTGTTCACCTTCTTGATACTTTGCCTGACTCAAGTAGATGCGGCCCAAATCGTACAAGGCTTCGGGATAAGCCGGCTTCAACCGCACGGCTTTTTTGAGCGATTCGATCGCCTCCACCGGTTCTTTCTTCCCCTGAAAATAGACGAGCCCGAGAAGATGATGTGCTTCGGCATACTGAGGCTGTAATGCGAGCGCCTTCTTCAAGGTCTCAGCGGCGTTGTCGTACTGATCTTCACGGAAAAAACTGAGAGCTTGTTGATAGGCCTTCTGCGCGGTGTCTGGCTGAGCGGAATAGAGACTCGCAACGGGAGGTGCCACGCAGAATACTGTCATCAGCAAAATGACGAATGGACCGATTCGTGACTGCACGGAAATCCTCCAACCACGCCCGCCTGATCGTGAACGCTGCTACAAGAGCCGGACTATAAACGGAGAGGATATCGAAATCAACGATGCTGGACGTTCTCGGTTCAGCCATGGTTCGCAGTTCTCCTGGTACTTGCGGGCTTGAAAGAGGTCCCTCAAACAATGTCTAGGAACAGTGCCTCCACTGGTCGAACGCATGTGGCGGCAGGTTCAGGTGGAGAGCAACCCCACAAGTTCTTCGTTATTCAATCGTCTATCTACGTGGGCTATACTAGCTGCCCACCTTCGAATCATCGCCACAATTCAGTGTCCTGATCAACTGGATTGGTGGCCGCCATTGCATCTACGATTCATGTCCGCCTTGATATCTCATTCTTGCTTGTTCGAACAGCTTTGGCAGGAGCAACATTATACGTAGGCACGTTACATGCGGCTTGCAGATGTGCCTTCAATGCGAGATGCTGAAAACCGGGAAAAGTCGTAGATGTCTCCAAGGTAGTGAGATACGAGAGACAAACAGACCGACGAGTAGCCCTCCGGTGCGTGATTGTCAGCGGCTCTTTGAACAGGCCGCGAAAATAGCCGCACAAAGGCCGTACTCCTGATCGGTGCGGAACACGACCTTCTGAACGTGGTCTTGGTCAATGGAGACTTCCGCTTCACACCGGTGCACCAAGTCGGCCGGCGCATAGAAAGAGCCGGGAATTCCCCGCACCTTACGCACATAGGTCCAGAGGGCGTGAGTGCCCATACTTCCCTCGTCGGTAGGTGCTCCGGCACAGGCTCTTAATTCGGATGGGGACAATCCCACAATATGATCCGCGGACGGTAAGGCACGATGAGCGGCACATCCGTGGATGAAGAGCGATCCCGCAAAAAGTCCGGCCATCAACACGACCTTCATAGTAACCTCTGGATTCGGAACGCCTGTGCGGCGCATTCACCTGTTCGGATCAAATGAGACATCAATGCCAGCCGGTTACTTCGTATCCGTGCGAGGTGAGACATTGTTCTACGTGACGCCGGTTGGGAATGACTGCCTGTAACCGGGGGCCGACCGTCCCGATTACGACTCCACTCTGCGGCACCGCCGTCAACGCGAGAAAGACCGGGCGTGAGAGCCCCATTACTGGATGTGCCTCGTTGGCCTGACGCCGGCATTCGTCGATGTCTCGATTGGCCAGGTCTGGTCCGACGCTCGCCAGGTAGTCGTTCGGAGTGAGAATCGGCGCGGGATGGCTGCATGCCGCCACGATGACGAGCGCCAGGCCGATGAGGACATCATATCGCCACAAACAGCCACTCAAGGATTTCATCCCTTATTATACCGTTGGCTGTGGCCTCTTTCATGGCTCACAGGCCTTCGAGCGGTCGTTCGCCTCGCCGTGACCGCAAGATTCACTCGGGATCCTTTGGCTGCCGTCAATTTTCTAGAACAATCCCAAGGTCACGCCGCCGTAAATCGCCCGGCCGTAGCCGGCAAAGAAGAGCGTCTTGCTGGCATCCGGCGTGCTGTCTTGAACGACATTGCCCGAAGCGACATAAATCTTGTTCAACATGTTGTCTACTTCTAGATAGAATTTGGCAAATTTCACGAATCGACTTTTGATGTCGAACGTCTTATTGATATTGGCATTAAGGAGCCAGTATGAGGGCGCACCGACGGTGTTATTATTGTTCAAGAAATAACTATTCCAATAAGACGTCTCAAGCCATCCACCCCATCCTGAGGAATGATAGTACTCTTCCTTAAAATTGAGTACGTCGCGCGGCACGTTGGGGACATGTTTGCCGTCCTGCACGACCTGCACGACCGGGCCGGTGTTGTTGATTCGAAACTGATCGGTGAAGTTGATGTATTTCGTGTCGATGTGCGTGTACGCGCCGGAGAATCGCCATCCATTCAGTGGGCGCCAATCATAGCCGACCTCCACGCCGCGATATTGCGACGAATCGGCATTCACGGCAAAAGACCCGCCCGTGATAGGGTTTTGCTGTGAGATGATTTCATCTTTGAAGAACACCATGAATCCCACGAGGTGCATCGACAAGGTTTTATGAAGTTTTGAATCCGTCCCAATTTCAAGATTCTTATTCTTTTGCGGCTTAAGGGCGAAGTTCGTCCCGGCCAGTCCGTCCGGTCCTGTCGTCAAGTTACTGATTTGCGGGATGCCGTATCCAGTGGACGCCCGAAGCCAATTTTTCCACACCTCGGTCGGCTTGAACGTCAGCGACACCTCCGGCGCCCAGTTATAGAAGGTCCGGTTGAGTTGTGCTCGGGTGCTGACCGCTCCGGCTGCCGAATAGTTAATCACATCCGCGCTGATAATCGATTGCTCAAAACCCAAGCCGCCGGCGAGCGTCCATTTCGGAGCAAAATCCAGTTCTTCCCGGAATCGTCCCCCGATATTTTTAATCGTGCCGTGGACGTTTTGAACCAACGTCCCCCGCGTGCCGTCGAAGTCGCCTATATTGGTAAACGTCTGCTGGGTTTGCTCCATATTGTTCACGAAGAATCCGACGTAGCTTCGGAGCGGCATCTCGAGTAACCGGCCATCATGCCGGAGATCTGTATAGCTCTTATAATTCGGATTCACCGCATCCGTGATTTGGGCAAAGGGCTGATGGATATCCTTGACGTCGTAATCGGCTTCGATGGTCAGGACGGTATTGGCGCCCAACTGCCGTTCATACAGTCCCCCAATGATGGTTCGCCGGTCGAGGCGTCCTTGCCCCAGTCGGAGCGCATCATTGCTTGAATTTGTTCCCCCCGCTTGGCGGGGATTCGCACTGAACTGTGCCTGGGTCAGGCGGGTCGGTACCTGCGTATCGAGCCAGTTGGACAACGCCTTGAAATAGAAATTTTGTTTATCGTCGACCCTGAACCGAAAATTGAAGTTCAGCGTCTGCGTGTTATACGCACTATGTTGGATGAAGCCGTTCTCCTGCTGCTGGCTTCCGAAGAGGGAAATATCAAGATTGTTGAATTCTTGGCCGACGGCAAACGCGTACTTCTGAAATCCGAACGAGCCACCGCTAAAGAAGGATTCCACGCCATTGATGTCGCTGCCGCGGCGTGTCTTAAAGTGGATCATGCCGCCCAGCGCGTAGTTGTCGAACATCGAAGAGGACGCGCCGGATAGCACGTCGACGCTCCGCATGAACCAGGGATCGTGAATATCTAATCGAGACAATCCATCCGACTGTGTCTGGCCGATGCCGTCCTCATAGAGCTTGATATCGCGGATCGCGAACGAGGTTTTCACGCCCGAGCCGCGCAGCGAGATGCTATAGTCCCGCGGGCCATTCGCCTGGCGGATGATGACGCCGGGCAGCGATTCCAGGGAGTCGCGCATCGTTCGGGTCGGCTGGTTTTGATATTCGGTGGGCACGGTCGAAGTGAGCGTGACACCTTCCGGACGTTGTAGCAGCCGCCGGCTGATGATGCTCATATCCTCCAGCGCGATTTCGGGGGCCGGTCCTTTTTCTATGGCTGGTTCCTCCGCTGTGGCCGGTTCTGTCTCGAACGGCGTGGGCTCTGCAGGTCTCGGTTCGTCTTCCTGCTTCAACTGATCGAGTTCGTCTAAGATGGACTTGAGCTGTTTCTGAAGTTTCTCTCGCCGCTCCGTTTTCCCTGTCTGCTGAGTCGCCGGCTCTTGGGCCCAGCCGATCGAACTATGAGATACAAAGATTATCGTCAATAACGCGGCGGTTCTCAGCGCAGAACAAGACAATTCCATAGCACACGACCCCTTTCGACTTTCAATCAGATAAAAGCGAGCTGCCCGGCGTCGTGCCGTGCAGCAGAACAGTCAAAGGAAAAGACAATGGCGGAGCGTTAGACGAAGAAGCGCGGGGGCGGTCTGGCAAGGTTCAAGAGGGAACGAGAAAAGTCGATCCATACTTCAGCAAAGAAGAGCAGTGTGGAGAGGAGCGAGACGAGAATGAGTTGCAAGGGGACGTCGATCGCGCTGTCATTGGCGCTGGCGTGGCATGCCCAGGCACAGGCGAGTGCATGAGTTGCCGGTTTATTTGGTTGATGGTGGTGCTGATGGTGAGCCGGCTGGTTCGGGGAGGGTTGGACGGGCGACCACGGGCATGCGCCGGCGAGAAATCCGACGATCGCATACAGCAGGATGCAAGACAGCGCCAGCGAGCGCATGACGTGGTTACGGAGCCTCCGCGAGAAGGCGTTCAATGAACCGGATTGCATCGGGACCATCCCAGTCGCGCGGCCCCAGCGCACGCGCGACGATCGTCCCTTTCTTTTCGACAAATATCGTTGTCGGCAACCCACGCACCATGAAAGCCAAGGACACATCGCGTTGCTCATCAAGCAATACCGGCAGGGTCGAATCGAGCTGTTTCATGAACTGTTGAAGGCTCGTTCGTTCATGTTCAGTCGTAATCGTGAGGATCGCTACGTCGCCCGGATCGAATCGGCGGCTCAATCGAGCCAATGCGGGCATTTCTTCCTTGCACGGTCCACACCAGGTCGCCCAGAAATTGAGAATGAGTACTTTGCCCCGCAATTGAGAGAAGTCGATGGTCTTGCCGTCTACCGTGGTAAGCGTGAAGGCGGGAAGCGGGGTCCCGGCACCCGCTCGGCTCAATTTAAGCCGAGCGAAGTCATCGTCGGCACCGGCTATTTCGGCACAAGCAACGATTAATGCGAGGCACACAACGATGATCCAAAAGCCCCTTCCACGATCGCTCATGGCGAAGCTCGTTCTATCAGCGCGACCGAGCTTGGTTCCGGCAGGACCATGCGCTGCAGGACGATCCGATAGTTGGGCATGGCATGTTCTTTCCACGCTAATACGAATTGACCGGCAACGTTCACCGCCACGGCGGGCGTTTCACCTTTCTTCTCATTGACCTTATGGGGCAGACTAAACGTGTGCCCGCGATCCACGGAATAACTGACCACGACTTCTCGCCGGACCGGCGAGAGTTCCTCCCACATCGCCACGACGCGGCCGCGACGATCGACGGCAAGCTGCGGATGATCGGGAAACGTGCCTTTCGAACGATTCAACTGCTGTTTGGGTGAAAAGGATTGGCCGCGATCGTCCGAATAGGAAAGATAGACAGCCGGTGTTTCGTCTTCGCCTTCGGTATACCAGACGACATACACGCGGCCGTCACCGTCTACGCCCAATGAGGCGGGACGGTGCGGGCAACTGGGGTAATTCCAGTGGTCGTGACCTACGATGACAGGTTCCGAAAACGTCATTCCGCCATCATCAGATCTCGCGACGACCGTCTCCCTGATGTCGCCGAACATTTTACGCCAAGCGACATACAGGGTCCCGTCCGGGGCAATCGCCACCGACGTTCGGCAACAGACACACGTGTCGTCATCGATCTTCTTGTTCTTGTCAAAGGTCAATCCGTGGTCGGCGGAGCGGCTGACATATGTTCCGGACGATTTCTGGCCGCCGCGACCGTCGATCCAGGCGACATGGACGGCGCCTTCTCGGCCAATGCGAATCGAATCGAAGCTATGGTTGACCGGCTCGCCATCGTCGTTGATCAAGACAGAGGGCAAGAACGTTTTGCCGCCATCGGTCGATCGACTCAGTCGCAATTCGTTGGCAAATGGTGCATTGGCGGAACTCTCGGGCGGCATTTTCGCCCAAACGAGATACACACGGTCACCTTGCGCCTCCAATGCCGGCGCCTCTTGCCGCCAATACGGTACTTCGTCCGGCAGATTGACCGGTATGGGAGCAGACAGCGATCCTCCCGACGTTGGCGTGCGGGCGTAACGAACGGTTCGCCCGTTTGGATCTTCTTCCATCCATGCCAAATGAGCAATATCGTGCTCATCCAGCCGAATCGACGGTCCAACCATCGACTTAGCCTTGATATCGACGGTGAGCGTAGACTCGAAGCGAACGCCATCGTTTGGCTGAGACGAGCGTTGAGCCGCTTGCACAGATAGGGGGGGCACCATTGTCAATGCCATCATGCTCAATGGGAGAAGACAGTGCGGCCTCATTGCGCCACCTCCTTATTCGAGCCGGTAATCGATGGGGATCATGACTACAATTTCAGGCTTTCCCAACACATGCTTCATTGGGACAGGACAAATCCGGCGAATGACTTCCATCGCGGCTTCGTCCAAGATGCGATGGCCTGAACTTTCTTTCACTATGAGATCTGCCAACTGTCCGTCGGACTTGATCACGGCGCGCAGGATGACCTTGCCTTCCAAATGATTCAAACGCGCTTGCGAGGGATAGTGTTTCATTTCCACGATCCGTCGCCACAACGCGTCGCGCACCCAGCCATAGTCGGCTCGTGAGCTTGGTGTTGTAGTTGGAGCTGCTTTGGCAACGACCGTTCGTTCCTCTCGAACGGCCTGATTGTCGATTGTGGATCCCTCGGTCGCGCGTGAAGAGATGGATGGTGTCTCATGACTCCTAATCACGGGGGCCGTATCGACGGGCTGCTGCATAACCGAGCTTGTGGTCTGCTCAATCGGTTGAGGCGTGGATCGTTCAGTGACCACGGGATCGACCGGCTCTACTGCAGGCGAAGGGCGCTGATTCAGTTCCGCGCGCTGCACAACTT
>JAICXS010000059.1 GCA_025934615.1 Nitrospiraceae bacterium | reverse complement strand
TATCGTTCGAAAGACTATGCCGGGTCGGTCGATGATGCGTCGCAGGCGATCGCCTTGTCGCCGCAACCGATTGCCTATACGACGCGAGCGACGGTCAAACTACAAATGGGCGACAATGCCGGCGCGATCGACGATGCGTCGGAATCGCTCCGCTTGAATCCGAATCATGCGGACACGTATGTGATCCGCGCGGTGGCGAAATACAACCTCAAGGACTATGCAGGATCGGTGGACGATACGACCGAGGCCATTCGCCTGTCTCCCACCAGCGTATTGGCCTATGCCAACCGCGCCGGCACGAAACGCAAGATGGGCAATCCGCATGGAGCTCTAGAGGATCTGGCTCAGATGATTGCCCTGGCGCCGAATAATGCGTGGGCCTATTTATTGCGCGGGGCGGTTCATGTGGATGTCGGTGCCTGGGAAGACGCGCTCAACGATTACAATCGTGTGCTGACGCTTCAACCGGCTGATGCCGACGTTTTAACCAATCGGAGCCATGTCAAGATACAGTTAGGCGACATCCACGGAGCCGAGCACGACGCGGACGCCGCGCTCGCCTGCAATCCCCGGCATGCCGAGGCATATGTCAATCGCGGCTGGGCGAAATTGCTGCAGGACGACGTGAACGGCGCCGTCACGGATCTTTCGGAAGCGGTACAGTACAATCCCTCGCTCACAGCGGCCTATGTCTTGAGGGCTGAGGCGCACATCAAAGCGCGCCAACTCGATGCGGCGGTAAACGACTTAAGCCAAGCCATTTCTCTCGGCGAAGAAAACGCCAGAACGTATTTCGCGCGGGGCAAAACGAGGATTTCCCTCGGCGATCTCTCCGAAGCGATACACGATTACTCGACCGCGATCGGTCTTGCGCCTCAAGACCCCATCGTCTATGCCAATCGAGGATGGGCAAAGTTTCTGCTGGAAGACGCTCAGGGCGCGTTGGACGATCTCGCGCGCGCCATCGAGCTAAGCCCGAATTATGAATACGCCTATGCTGCGCGTGGACGAGTGGAGCTCACGTTGCATAAATACCAAGCCGTGCTCGAGGACACAACCCGTGCGGTTTCGATCGCGCCTCGCTATGCCGAACCGTATTTGCTGCGCGGTCTGGCAAAACTGGAGACGGGCGACCTCATCGGCGCGCTCACGGACACCTCCATCTCCATTACGCTCGATACCACCAATGCCGAAGCGTCCCTCGCGCGAGGCCTCGTCTACCTGGCTCTCAACGAACCGAATAACGCCAGGCACGATTTTTCGAAAGCCGGCGAAATCTCGCCGCGGTTGCTGGAAGAGATGAGAAGCAGGCAGACGGAAAAGGAGACGTAGATCCTTACGAGAATCGTTACGTGCGGACAGCCGCACTCCATCCGTGAGTAGGCTCAGGCGGGCTATTACATCCTCGACTCTCCCTGCCACAGCATATCGTACCCGAGTTCTTTCGTATCGACGCACATGGCCGCCAAGGAGGCGAACTTACTGTTGAAGATTTCATCCGCATGGGACTGTTCGTGCGCTTCGAACGAGCGCCAATAGGTCACGATCACATAATGGTCGTCTGCCGTTCTGGATTCAGTGAGAGACCCGGTATCGGAGACGAAGCCGGAGAATTTAAACACCTGTCCGGCGATGAATCCCCCTTTGTCGCCGCCGTAGGTCTCCTTGACGACGCTGCATAATTCCCCCACGGCAATCTCCACCTGCTCGAACGTAACGCCAGGCTTGAGCCTGACGGTGTTAAACAGCATTTTGGCGCCGAACGGGAGTGTAATGGGCCCGAACATGTCATCCTCCAGCGAAAGAAGCGAGAGTCATTTACGGCCTCCATCAACATAAAGTTGATGTGGCGCAATCTCACGTCCTCATTGTAACAATTTACGCAACTCTTCATCAGTTGATGGTCAACGATTAGATGCTAATCCATCATGCTACAAACATCTCTGCCAACAAAGCCAATACCTTGTTTGCCGTACTCTGATCGAGTTTTCCAAGCTGCTTGACGAGCCGTCCTCGATCCACGGTCCGGATTTGATCCAGAACAATCTGCCCGGATTTTCGCTTGAACCGGACCGGCACGCGCGTCGGATAAGGCCGGCCGCGGGTGGTCATTGGCGCAATGATTACGGTATCAATGTGGCGGTTCATCTCATCAGGCGAGATGATTAGACAGGGGCGTGTTTTTTGAATCTCTCGTCCTCTCGTCGGATCGAGTTGAACCAAATAAACATCGAACCGCGAGACTACCACTGCCACTCAGATTTATCCCATTCAGTGGTGGCAGCATCTAAGTCATGAAGGACATCGTCGCCACGCTGATGCATACGACGGAAAGCTTCATCCCAACCCTTTCGGGCGTGACTGGTTGCACGGATCACGAGCTCGCCGTCGCGCACATCCATATCTACAGCCCCGTGGAAGCCGCAGTGCTCAATCACCTTCTTCGGTATCCGAATCCCTCGAGAATTCCCGATACGAACGATTTCAGCTTTCATGGAGCCCCTCAATTGTGAAGTATATACAGAGTAATTACACTATCAAAAAGAGCATGTCAAGGCGCGCCGATGCGTGGGTATTGTGAGCTATCCGACCAATGCTGAATCAACAATTGAGCGGCACGCTATCGCGAATGGAGCGTCCAACAGTAAGCCCCACCGCCCATGTGCTTCGGATTAGGCGACAGCGGTACTCATCGGCGCTCTGATCCATGATAGAGAAGATATCGGTCCAGAGATGCAGGCTCGTCTATCGAAAGTAACAGGACTTAGGTGGAAGATTTGTAACCCCGGCAGGTGCTCACTGCCTTCTGTCGAATGCTTCCTTCACAGCTATAGATTCGTAGTTCTCTAGGCATTCTCGACCTATAAAGACTCTCGACCCCTTTTACTTCGTCAAAGGTATTGAATACCGGCAAATTAATTATAGGGTAAAGATATAATTGGCAGGATTTGCATCAACCATTTCCCCTGTAAAACCTGATGTGTCTTTATTGTGATGAATAACAAATTGGTGAGCCTTCCGTATGGGACGAGTAATAAGCGGGGATGGATTTGGCCCAATGAATATCTGATACGGAGGAGGCAGGCATCGAGGGCCAACAAAAAACTGCGCATAGACGAAGATTCCCTTGAATGAGGACGTGACGGCGAGAATATGCATCCAGTTCGTTACACGCGCACTCCTAAAATTAGCTATAAACTGGCCGTCCAATTGGCGAACGAAAGCCGAAGCCTTTCCGCCATTCCAGATAAAGTCCTTAATACCGCTGAATTCCCTTTCATTGCCATTGAACGCAGGCATGACTTTAAGTACATAGTGAAAGGCAATCTTGGCAACAGCACGAAAATACGCCTCTGTGACAGACACGTTAATGGTGAACTTAATACGCTCTGGTGGCAGTTGTGTCGTGCACCAATCTTGGGGCGGTGTCACACCAAAGCGTAGGAAGACCGCTTCTAGATGAGGAATGTCTACTGGGTCAGCGAATGCATGGATCGGCTTTGCCATTGCTATGCCACGTTCTTCCAATTCGCGTCTGACTGTTTCGGGATCCTTAAGCATCCAATTGAATATGGGTAAAGCGTGATAGCCCGCTAGAGGGTGTTCAAAAATAATCTGTCGGAGTGGAAACGCTTCTTCTGTTCCAGGATCGGTCTCCCACAAAATGTCATACGGCCACGGCGGCACACGCGCGATCATATACAATGGGGACGCGCCAAGCGTGCGATGATAAAATGGCGAAGGCGGCAATCCATTTCGGCCTTCGATCTTTAGCAACCACCTGAAAAACCCAATTGGACCTGAACGGAGAAATTGTGCTTCAACATTTCCAATGGCATTGTTGCAAGCAATGCAGATACGGTCATTAAGCGGCTCACAACCACGGAACCGGCCTAACGAAAAAGGAAGATAATGTTCCGAAGAGAGCCTATTGTCATGTGGGCCAGGGTAAATGCAGTCAGTCATTGTTGTTTGTCACATTGCATCTAATTCTTCTCTTACCAGTCAATGTGGTCACTCAGTCAATCCGATTTTTTCTTCGACCGGGTTCAACGCGGTGAACCGCGCAGCGGAGCGGCGGCGCCCTGGAAGGTGGCGCTGACTGTTTAAAGCGGCGTTCAATGAATATCACACGCCAGTCGCAGGCGTGCAAGACGCGCCCCTTCCCAAGTCGCCGGACGCCACAAGTTTCAGCAGCCAAGCCGCCGCTGAGTGTAAGAACGGTTCGCGTGGCTCCCGCTTTAACCGAGAACATCGATCCAGCTTCGGCCAGGGAAATTGTGGAATGGGTTTACAGGCTGCTCAAAAAGGTCATCCAACAAGGCCGCAGGCGAAAAACAACCGGAGGCGTACCCTCTGAGGTACGTTGAGGATTGTTTTGACCCGAGAACGCAGTTGGGGACCTTTTTCAGCAACCTGCTTAGTAGAAGACCACGCTGGCGTATGTCACCGTCGAATTGAACTGATCCGTCACGCCGCGGTCGTAGCGTAGGACTTCGCCTTTCTCCGCCTTCATCAGTTTGAGCATGGTGTAGATCGCCGCGAAGCCGGAGATGCGGCGGGCGTTGCCTTCTTTTCTGATGAAGGTGGCGAAGCCGTCGGCATCCAGTTGTTCGACGTGCTTGAGCATTTCCATGTCCCACTGCATGCATTTGTGGAAAGAAAAATCGGTGGGAGGCTTATTGTCGCCATAGCGCAAGCCAATATGAGCGAGTTCGGCGCTGGCGACGAAGCAGACTAATTTGCCCGATTCGGTGAGCGCGTCCTTCATGATGCGAAGAAATCGCTCGACGTTTTCAAGGAACTCGGGATGCGCGAGATCATCCGGCGCAAACGCCGTCAGGATTGGGACGATCGTAAACGGCTTTTTGGCACCGACCGTATGTTGAAGAAACGGCAATTGGAATTCGAGACTATGTTCGTTCTTATGGCTGATGTCTTCATCGAAAAAGGTCGATGCGCCTTTCTTGCGAATCACATCGATGACATCGCGATCCACCGGCACCCAGCCTAACGGCGTTTCAAAATCCTTGTCGGTCAACGCGTAGCCGTGTTCCAGTCCGGCTTGGCACGTGCCGATCATCACGAACACATCCGGCACGCTCGCTTCCTGCACCTCTTTATAAGCCCATGCATAGATCGGTCCGCCCTGTCGCAGGTCGTAATGCGGCGCGATGATGCCTTTCAGATTCTTGCCCGCGTTCGCCGATGGCTTCCAATCGGGACCTTCTTTCGAGGTGAAGAAACTTTCCAATTCCTTTTTCAAAGGTTCGGGCTCGGCCGCATAGGCTTTGCCTGCATATGCCGCCGGACGAACTGGGGCCGCTCGATAGGCTTCGATGGCGGCCTTTCGCGCCGTGTCGAACCGCTCGCCTTCGAGGAACAGTTTTTCATCCAAATCGCGAATCAGTTTTTCCATCCGATCCGGCAGAATAAATTCTCCGAACTTCTTCAAATACTCGGCGCCGATTTGTTCCAGGGAATGTTCGCCATCGAAAAACTGCATCAAATAAAAATAGTTCAACGGAATGATGAGTTTTTCCGCGCTCAGTCCGGTGGGATCCCAGAGGACGATATACTGCTCGTCCTGTTGCTTGATCGGCGAAAATTGCAGGTTGCGCAAGCGTGGAGGCGCGGGCGAATGTTTGTGTGGCTCACTCATGACAATATATTACTCCCTCGTTCAGGATGGTACCTGAGCCAGTGAGTCCTCCGCAACCTCTCATATGGGAGTGTGGGGCTAGACGTCAGGCTGGTCGGCGGCACGCGCTGTTTGGCGGCGGCTCCACACGATCAACAGGATGATGGTGACCAGTCCGAGTACGACGGTGGCGTGTCCATATTGAGGACTGCCATATTCGATGAGATCTCCCAGGCGGCCGATGAGCAGCGACATACGAGCCATGACGGTGTACCCGAATGCCGCGCCGAAGGAGATCATCAGAAACATCACGCCCGTTCGTGCCGCGACATGCACGGGGCCGGTATGCTCGATGGAGAAAAAAAAGTAGAACAGAACCGTGGTGACGCCGATCAACAGAATGATCGCATTCAAGTTGCTGGCCGGGTTCAAGACGCTCGCGGTGAAGGTCAATCCGTCCGACCCCATCGATGCAAGCGGGCGAACGGTATCTTCAATTTGCTTCAACACGTAAGAGGAAATCACACGTGGGATCGCCAATCCCGAACCGACGCCGACTACAAAAGCAAAAGCAATACGAGACAGCCAGGAAGCCTTCGGCGCGTAGCGCGCCAGCATGAGCAGGCCGATGCCGAGCGGGAACAGCAGGGACCAATCGCCCTGCTTGACCATCGGCTCGTAAATCAGGCGCATGACGACCGTGTCGTACGCTTTCACGATCGTATACCCGACCGAAATGCCGACGTACAAATGCTCCGCCAGTTTGAAGAGCGGATTATCCTTGTACAGGAAAGTAAAAATAAAGAGCGTGAGGCCGGTTGCGACCCAGGCGCCGAGGATCATCCCAAAGCTCATGCCTCTTCCCTTCGTTTGCCGCTGCGAATGAGAAAATAAAAGCTGTTGCAGAGAATGACCAGGCCGATGATCGCAAAATGCGTGGCAGACTGGGCGTCCATGCCGGCCACCGCGCGTCCTTTTTGGCCGATCAGCACCTCGTATTCCGCCGCGCCGCGCAGACCGCCGATCAGGCCGTTGATCTGTCCGCTCCTCAGCAACGGATAAAGACCCGGCGCAATCACACCCGTGCAGCCGCCGCCTAATTCAAACCGATACTTGTCCTTGCCGAACACGTACCACGTTTCGATGCCGGCGGTCCCGGCCGCCAGACTCACGACATAATTGACATCGCGCAAGGTCAGCACGCCATTCAAGACCGCTAGATCTTTAGTCGGATTCCCATAGTAGTCGCTGGGGAAAGCTTTGTAGAGATCCTGTCCCATCGAAATGATCAGCGAACTGACGCCGGGGCTCCATCCCAGAAAGACATAATCCTTCCCGCTGACCTTTCCCATTTCTTTGGCCACCTGTGTCACCACTTGATCCGCCATGCCGGTGCCGGATACCCATAAGGTCATTCCGATCACGCGCAAGTTTTTCTTAAACGCATGGCGCAGCAGCGCGATGGCCTGCGGGTACAGCTCCGGTTTCGAGGCCGGATCGAAATCCAGCGACAGCAAGAACACCGACCCTTCCGGCAAGGACTCAATATAGTCATAGACCCCGCGCACCTCGGACGAGACCTTGATCGCCAACCCCACTGGATACAACAATGGAATTAAGGTACACACGCCGATCAGCAAAAAGATAATCCGGCGATCGATGCGCAGCATTTTTTCGGCAAACGTCATTCGTTCGTTCCTACGTCGCTCTCAAGCTATCAGCCTTCAGCTAATACAATCAGCAAGAGTGGAATGCGCCTTCATTGCGGTGCTGGCTGAAAGCTGAGTTCTGAATGACTACTCTTTCCCCCCACCCAGGTAAGAACGCTCCATCCCAAAGATAATCTTGAGCGACAGCGCCACTGCGCCCAAACTGACCCCGATCAGAATGGCCCGGCGGACGGAGGCGTTCAGGACGTTGAGAATCCATTGCGTGATATCCCCGGTGATCGGCACGAGATATTCGCCGAGCGGCACCCGTCCCATCATGACGATAATCGCCGCGATCAGGAGGACCGCCGCTTCTCGACTTCTGGCTCGGAACGACCGATAGGCCGCAGACGCAATGAAGAAGGCCAAAATAGCGAACATCGTGCCCTGGAGCGGGACCATGGTATAGGAATAGATCCATCCGAAGACCGTCATGCCGCCATTGATCGATTCTTTTCCGTTGACCCACAACCCTACTGCAATGGTGCCCAGCATGCCGGCATACAGCACGAAGCTATAGCCCCATCCCGGGTCTTTCCGGCGAATCTTGACGGCGTGTTGATGGAACAAACTCGTGACGCCAAGGATCAAGGCAAAGCCGCCGATGATCTGGAGCCACTTATTCACGGTGGTCAATAGCTCTTCAGAAGCCGGATGGGGAATATAGTATTGCGCGATGAAGACTATGCCCATCACGAATGTCACCATCAACGGCAGTTGACGTCGCAGAAAATTCATTTGAGATCCTTCAACAGATCCAGGACGAACCCCGGCCATTCGGCGCCGAGCATGACGCCCGCCGTGGCGAGCAGCGTGCCGAGGAGAATCATGCCGAGGACAATCCCTTTGCCGATGTCTTGCCCGCGCAATGTCCCCACCTGCACGGGCTCGCGCGAGAGATAGGCGCTGGCCGCATACAATTCTTCACCGATCAAGGTGTAGTCGCACGTCGTGACAAAGAACGGCAGTTGATGGTCGGAATCCGTCCCGGCGATTTGGATTGCGCCCGTGCTCGCGCCCGTTTCCGTCAACAAGAGCGCCTCCGCAAAATACGATCCCATGAAAAAGTTGGCTGCCGGTTGCTTCCGCAACATGAGGCCGTCGACCGAGGCCGTATAGCTGAACTGATCCGTCGTGATGAAAAAGTTCGAATCCTCTTTAAAAACATCCGGCTTTCCGGCTTCAAGATACGCCTGTTTGGTAATCTCTTGGCACACCGCCATGACAATCGGGT